>CAZXRO010000352.1:0-2911 GCA_964642435.1 uncultured Ignavibacteriales bacterium | reverse complement strand
ATCAACTCCATATATACTTCTCTCCGCAATGAGTCTCTTGTGTCACCGGTCGGATTAAAACCGTCCACTGCGGGTCGGGTCAAAACCGTCCAGGTAAACGTTCTGACATCCCTATCATGATGCCTTTTGTCCCTCCTGGCAAGCTCGATTGCTCTTGCTGGCGCGATCTTTCAATCGATAACTCTTGCCGGTGATCTGAATGATCTCCGCCCGATGCAGGATGCGATCAAGGATGGCCGTGGCCGTCGGCACATCACCGATCAGCTTGCCCCACTCCTCCAGAGGGCGATTTGAAGTCATGATCGTGGACCGCAACTCGTAGCGTCGCATGATGATCTCGAACAGATACTCCCCCGATTGCCTGGGCAAGCGTTTGACGCCCATGTCGTCGATTATCAGAAGGTCCGGTTTCAGATAACGATTCATGGTCCTGGCGCTGTCGCCGAAGTTCTCGGCCCCAGTCAGCTCGGCAATGGTATCGAAGATGGAACGGTACAGCACGGTGAAGCCGATGCGGGCGGCCTGATGTCCGATCCCCTGCACCAGGTGCGACTTGCCGACCCCTGGTGGGCCCAGCATCAGCAGGTCAGTTCTTTCCCTGATGAAGCGGCCGGTGGCCAGATCCATGATCTGACGGCGTTTGATCGAGGGATTGAAGCTGAAGTCGAAGTCCGCCAGGCTTTTGATCTGGCTGAAGCCAGCCTTCTTGATTCTTCGCGCAATCGCTCGGTCATCGCGGACGGCCAGTTCATCGTTGACGATCAGTTCCAAAAACTCCTGATGGTTGAGTTGATTGCCGGCTGCCTCCTGCAGACGAACCTCGAGTGTCGAGGCCAGTCCCGAGAGCCGCAACCGCTTCAAGTTGGACATCAGTTGTCCGTTCATCGTGATTTCTCCTGATCATGAGTGTTTTGCTTGTCCACAGCCGGAGTTGGTGATGACGGCTGAGGTAGCATGCCCTGGTATTCTGACAGCGGCCGGATGATGGGGTGTTCCTCCGCGAAGGATAGTTCCTGCTGGTCCTGGGCGTAGCGTCGACATAACTGTCGCACCGGACGAAGACGGAAACAGGCCGCTTCGAGAGCTCGTCCGCCGGCCCGGTTGACGATGTTGGCCGGATACGTCCTGGCCAAAGACAAGAACCCCTGCAAGACCCGGACACCCTCGATACCCCGCACGGCCATCATCTGAGTTGCCCAGCGACCGGCCTCGTCACCAAGGCGACGCACCCGACTCAGCATATACTCAACGCCCCGTTCAACCGATGATATCTTGGCCTCAGCCAGATGACTCTGATGGGTATGGAACTTCCCCGGCAAGACCCTGACATGAACCGCTATCTGCTGTAACTGTTCGTTGTAGAGCCGCACCAGGCGACTATCCCAATGCACCCACACCTGATGTCCCAGGTACTCCGGAGGGACCGAGTAGTAGGCTTTGGCGACCTCGATGTGACCGTCGCGATTGACCTTGCGCCGTCCCTCGTGATAGAACGGGAACCGTTGTTCCGGTAGCGGCTTCAGGGCCGGCCGTTCCACCTCGCGGAAGTGCCGGCCGACTTGTTGTCGGGTGGTGCCGTGGATACGGGTGTCGGCCACCTGGCGCTCCCAGTAACTGAGGCATTGGTTCTGCTCGGCTAACGAGGCAAATACCCGCCCCTTCAGAGCGTTGTTCTTGACGTACTTGACACCCGACTCAACCTTGCCCTTGTGTCTGGGCATGTAGGGCTTGGTGGGCAGGAAGACAAAGCCGTAGTGACGAGCGAAGGCCAGGATCCTCGGGTTTAGATCGGGGTCAAACCAGTCGGCTTTGGTCACGGCTGCCTTGAGGTTGTCGATCACCAGTGTCTCGGGCACGCCGCCCAGAGCGTGGAAGGCGTTCTCCAGGACCCGGATGAAGTTCTCGGTGGTTTGTTTGAAGACCGCTTCTGAGTAACCCTTGCGGGAGTGGCTCAGGATCACACGGAGAACGTGAGTTCGTCGTTTGCGGCCGTCATGAACGATCCACGCACCCGATCCGAAGTCGACCTGGGCCTCCCGGCCCGGCTCGCATTCCATCCGCCGGAAGGGCAACGGTGTCCGGGCTCCCAGACGACGGACGAACCGCTTGACCGAAGAGTAAGACCCTTCAAAGCCATGCTCGGCCACCACATCTTGATAGATCCGTTGCGCCGACAGCCCCTGATCCAGTTTATCCTTGATGATAGCTTCAAACGGCAGACACCGGCTCGGCGGACCTACCGAACGAGCGAGGGGAGTTAGGCCGAGGCACCCGGGGGTCACATTGGCCGGTTTTGGGGGATCGCTGGAATCCGACCCAGGGGGCAGGTTGGCCGGTTTTGAAGCTACCGATTGTCTCAGCCGGTCGTACCGGGCCACGGTCTCGCGGTGTATCCCCAGTTCCCGAGCGATCCGACGATACGACCAACGCTGCTCCAACAGCCCGATAACAGCATGTACAACAGCCATCTTGAGTTGGTTTGCCATCGTATACCTCCTGGCAAAGGTATATGGCAAACAGCTCCTCTTTCAAAATGGCCGGTTTTAATGCGACCCATAGTGGCCGGTTTTGCCCGGCCGATGACATCACACGAAGGCAGTTATGAGGAGAAACTGACAGCTTGAGCAAACACCTCAGAGGTAGATGACTGTCAAATCAGATCCGTCCACTTACAGTGTAACTGCTTGGCCAAGGGTGACAACTGGTTGCCGAGCATACGGGGACGGTACTATGACTGGTCTCAGGAGTCACCGCCATTCCAAGTATTCTCCAATTCTCGACTCAACGTTTCGCAGGTAGTCTCTCGTTTCCGGATGCGGTAAGTCACGCAGAAGTTTAGAGAAGAGTTGAGATGGTTCGTAGCGATTGACCTGAGAAACCGCCAGTTGCACATTAGCCGATCCACAGACGC
>CAZXRO010000351.1:0-2916 GCA_964642435.1 uncultured Ignavibacteriales bacterium | reverse complement strand
TGGCGCCCATACCCTTGGCGCGGATGGCCAGTCCCCGACCACACCACCCGTAGCCGGCGACGACAACCGTCGATCCGGCAATCAGCATATTGGTGGCGCGCAGGACACCGTCGATTGTCGATTGTCCGGTGCCATAACGGTTGTCGAAGAAGTGCTTCGTGCGCGAGTCGTTGACAGCGATCACAGGGAAAAGGAGGGCTTTGTCGGCCGCCATAGCTTTCAGGCGGATGACCCCGGTTGTGGTTTCCTCGGTGCCGGCCATGATATGCTCGGCCAGTTCCTTGCGTTTGGAATGGAGCGTGGAGACTAAGTCGGCGCCGTCGTCCATGGTAATGTGCGGTTTGATGTCCAGCGCCTGGTTGATGTGCTGGTAGTACACGCGTGTGGATTCACCGTGCCTGGCGAAGACACTGATGCCATACTCCTTGACCAGCGCTGCTGCGGTTGCATCCTGGGTGGAGAGCGGGTTTGAAGCGCACAGGGCAACATTGGCTCCGCCCGCCTTGAGAGTCCGCATGAGGTTTGCTGTTTCTGTCGTGACGTGCAGGCAGCAGGCCAGGTTGATGTTCTTCAGCGGTTTCTCTTTGGTGAACCGCTCGCGAATGAGACGCAAGACCGGCATATTGCGCTCGGCCCATTCGATTCTCTGCCTGCCTTCTTTGGCCAGACGAACGTTGGCGATATCGGATTTGGTCTTCATCGTACTCCTTCTGGTCTTATGCATCCTTGGCCAGCGCTTTGGCCTTATCTGTCTTCTCCCAGGTAAACGATTTCTCGTGACGGCCGAAATGCCCATAGGCGGCGGTCTTCAGATAGATCGGCCGCAGCAGATCCAACTGCTCGATAATGCCATTGGGGGTCAGGTCGAAGTGCTTGAGAATCAGTTCCCTTATGCGTTCCTCGGGCACCTTGCCGCTGCGGTCGGTAAAGACCATCAGTGACACCGGCTGCTTCATACCGATA
Source organism: uncultured Ignavibacteriales bacterium (assembly GCA_964642435.1). Taxonomy (GTDB): domain Bacteria; phylum Zixibacteria; class MSB-5A5; order GN15; family FEB-12; genus WJKG01. The sequence goes on along the minus strand of CAZXRO010000351.1, from coordinate 1,953 downwards.
GCGTACGCAAGCTGGATTGTACACTTGTCGGCCAGACCGGAGGCCACGACGTTCTTGGCCACATAGCGCGCCATGTAGCTGGCGGAACGGTCCACCTTGGTCGGGTCCTTCCCGCTGAACGCGCCGCCGCCATGCGACGCCATGCCGCCATACGTATCGACAATGATCTTGCGCCCGGTCATGCCGGTATCCGACTGTGGGCCGCCGATAACAAACTTGCCGGTGGGATTGACATAGAACTTGGTATCGTTGTCGATTAGCTCCGGCGGAATAGTGGCACAGGCGACCTTGTCGATAATTTCATCCTTGGCCTGCCTGGTGATATGCGTACCATCCTTGACAAGAACATCGCGCGTGTGCTGGGTCGACAAGACAATCGTATCGACACGATATGGTTCACCATCACGATACTCCACCGTAACCTGGCTCTTGCCATCAGGACCAAGGTAAGGGATAATCTTTTTCTTGCGCACCTCGGCCAGACGGCGTGTGAGTTTGTGAGCCAACGCTATCGGCAGCGGCATCAGTTCCTTGGTCTCCCGACAGGCGTAGCCGGACATGAGTCCCTGATCCCCGGCGCCACCGGTATCCACACCCTGGGCGATGTCCGGCGACTGCGGACCTATCGCATTTAAGATGGCACAGGACTGGTAGGCGAAGCCATATTCTGGTTTCGTGTAACCGATATCCTTGACGATCCTCCGCACCAGATTGTGAATGTCCACATAGGCCGTGGTCGTAATCTCTCCGCCGACGATCACGAGGCCAACGGTAACGAAGGTCTCGCACGCCACCCGGCCATGCGGATCATTGCGTATGACTTCATCGAGAACGCCATCGGAGATCTGGTCACACAACTTGTCCGGGTGACCCTCCGTGACTGACTCCGAGGTGAACAGGAAACTACCAATGGACATGAGCTTCTCTCCCTGAATCCCGTGGATGTTATCTGCCCCAGCGCCAGCGCTGAGGTTCCCTCCGTCGTTTCGGTCTGACGAGCGACCGGCGCCGATCGCTATCGGTCACTGTCAAGATCTATCGGCACTGTCAAGTACAGCATTTTTGCCCACATTGAACTGACCGGATTGGTGACGCAAAAGGGCACCGGAGCCGATCAGTGATTTGTTGAGCATTGAGTTTTCTATATGCACTTGCTCAGATATAATGGAATTTCGAACCTCGCTGTTCCGGATTACGCAATTCTCTCCAATGCTCACGTTAGGTCCGATAACGCTGTTCTCTACCCTGGCCGATTGGGCAATGTAGGCCGGAGCGTGCACGGTAACATCGGCATGCGACTTCGGCTGTGGCAGCCGCTCCAGCAGTACCTGGTTGGCCTGAAGCAGCGCTTCGGGCTGGCCGCAGTCGAGCCAACGATCAAACTCATAGGGAACAAGAACGGCTCCCTCGGCGATCATCTCCTGGAGCGCATCGGTCAGTTGGAATTCGCCTCGCGTTCGTCGCCCCTCCCTGTGAAGCCTGCGCAGTGTCTCGCGCAAAGGGTCGATTTCCCGGAAAGCGTAGACGCCGATCAGGGCCAGATCACTCTTTGGTTTGTTTGGCTTTTCGACCAATCTGGCGATTCGTCCTTCCTTCAGTTCGGCTATCCCGAAATCAGAGGGGGAGTCAACATGGCACACCCCGACGACCGCGTCGCCGGCAGTGGCGAAGTGATTGAGGTCGCCATCGATAATCGTATCCCCGAGCATGACCATCACTGGCCCGGAGTCCATCTTCTCCAGCGCCAGAAGGACGGCATAGCCAAGACCAAGCAACTCTGGCTGCTCGACAAACGAGTGGGTTGTCTCGCAGTTCTCATCGGCCCATCTGACAATCTGATCGCCGTGATAGCCGATCACGAACGTGATATGCTCGGGCTGCACTTGAGCGGCGGTATCGTGGTGTGTCGCAGAGCCCGTCGCAGTCCGCTGAAAGTGAGAATCGTTGTCCTGT
>CAZXRO010000350.1:0-2940 GCA_964642435.1 uncultured Ignavibacteriales bacterium | reverse complement strand
AGAAGGGGAGAGGCCCGGTCTCAACGGTTCTCATCCAGCGCGGTACCGCTCGCGTCGGCGACTCCGTCGTCGCTGGCGTTCACTCAGGGCACATTCGAACGATTGTAGATGACCAGGACCGCGAGCGAAAACAGATCGGACCGTCCACGCCGGCCCAGATCACGGGTCTCAGTGGCGTGCCTCAGGCGGGCGACAGCTTCCTGATAGTCGCGAATGATCAGGAAGCCAAGGAAATCGCAGGCAAGCGATCGCAGATCAAGCGTGAACAGGATGCTCGCCGTACGCTCGGACGGGTGTCACTCGACAAGGTCTTCGACCGCATCAAAGAAGGTCAGATGAAAGAGCTCAGGCTCATCATCAAGGGTGATGTCGATGGTTCGGTTGAGGTGTTGGCTGACACGCTCGGAAAGATCGAGTCCGATGAGGTCAAGGCGACCATCATTCGCCAGAGTGTCGGTACCATCACCGAGTCGGATGTGCTTCTGGCGGCGGCCTCCGATGCAATTATCATTGGTTTCCATGTTCGTCCTGATGTTCGGGCGCGGGAGGTGGCCAGACAGGAGAAGATAGATATTCGCCTGTATGATATCATTTATGAGGCCGAGGACGATGTCAAGAAGGCCCTGGAAGGCATGCTTGATCCGACAGTCTCTGAGCAGTCTGTTGGCCTGGCAGAAGTGAGAAATGTCTTCCGCGTTCCGAAGATTGGAAATATTGCCGGTTGCTATGTTCGCGAAGGACGCATCAATCGCGGTGATACTCTCCATCTCGTGCGTGATGGCCGAGTGCTCTACAAGGGCACTGTCGGCTCACTGAGACGTTTCAAAGAGGACGCCCGAGAGGTCAAAGAAGGCTTCGAATGCGGGATCGGGATTGAAGGCTATAACGACATCAAGGAAGGCGACCTCATCGAGGCCTACCAGCTTGTCGAAGAGGCTCGTCACCTGAGTTAGCGTGTGCGCATTGGTTACTGTCGTCGTTACGTGTCATTTGATATTGCCACAGGTTTCCTCGTTGAAGGAGAAGCGACGAATCATCAAATCGCTCATCGCTCGGATGCGCAACGACTTCAATGTCTCGATCGCGGAAGTGGGGGAGAATGACACATACCGACGGTCTGTCATCGGAGCCGCCGCTGTTTCCAACAGTGCCGGATTCTCCGATAAGATCATTGCCGGAGTGATCAGGCGAATAGAAAGCAACCCGGAAGTAATTCTGGGCGAAGTGCATACGGAGACATATTGAAATGAAACAATATGACCGATCAACCAGACTTGGCGAACAGATCCTTCGCGATGTCTCCGAACTACTGGATGTCGAACTGAAGGAACAGCTTCCAGGACTGGTGACGTTTACATATGTGAAACTCACGCGCGATCTGCGGTATGCTACGGTGTACTACTCATACCTGGGCAAACTGGAAGACAGGACGCGCATTGAAGCATACCTTGATCGTGAACGCCGGCGCATTCGCGCCATGATTGGGCGCGGACTGAGACTTCGACACATACCGGAGTTCAGTTTCAAGTTTGATCCATCGGTCGAAGAGGGTATGCGGATCGAACAATTGCTAAATGAGATCAAAAGCGACGACACCAAAAACGAGTGAACCCGATAGTCGACCGCCGATTCCGGTCGACGCTATTCGGGATGTTCTTGAGAGCAGCCAGACTGTGTTAGTGGCATCGCATGTCGATCCCGATGGTGACGCTCTCGGGACGCTGCTTGCCTCCACCGCCTATCTGCATTCCCTGGGTAAGCGCGTGCTGGCCGTACGAGATAGTGACATTCCCGCCAAGTACCGCTTTCTGCCGGGAACCGACTCCATTCATCGATACAGCGATCTTCCATCGGACACACGGGTCGATACGGCGTTGATTCTCGAATGTCCGCACCTGGATCGCGTCGGACGAGTACAGTCTCTGCTGACCGACTCCGTAACAGTTATCAATGTCGATCACCATCGCGATAATGCTCAGTTTGGCACAATCAACTGGGTCGATCTGGGAGCCTCCTCGGTCGGCGAACTGATGTATGAATACCTGATTAGAACCGGATACGAGATCACCGCCGATGATGCCACGTGTCTGTATACGGCGATTCTGACCGACACCGGCAGATTCCGATTTGCCTCAACCTCACCGCGGACCATGCAGATCGCTGGCGAGTTGATTGAGCGTGGTGCTGATCCACAATTCATCTGCGACAAGGTCTATTACAGTCTGACCAAACCATCGCTCTTGTTGATGGGTAAGGTTCTCGAGGGGATCGAGTTTCACTGTGAGAATCAGATTTGTCTGTTGAGCATGACGCAGTCGATGCTCCAGGAATCAGGTGCCATCATGGCGGACTCCGAGGGTTTGGTCGACTTCACGCTGTACGGTGAGAATGTCGTAGCTGGTGCCTTTTTCAAGGAAGTCGGTCCCCACGAAACCAGGGTGTCCCTTCGTTCACGCGACAGGATAAACGTCTCCCGGATCGCTGGCTCCTTTGGCGGGGGAGGACATTTCAACGCGGCAGGATGCACACTTGAGAAATCCATTCATGATGCACGAATGATTATTGCTGAACTGCTTTGTAAGGCTGTGGATGGTCAAGCATAACAGATATTACAACGGTGTATTGCTGCTGAATAAGCGCTCCGGGATCACGAGCCACGATGCGGTGCAGGAAGTCCGGCGGACTATCAGGCAGCGTCGGGTTGGCCATACCGGCACTCTCGATCCTCGCGCTGAGGGTTTGCTGCTCGTATGCCTGGGACGCTCAACCAAGCTGGTGCCGTTCTTGACTGAGCAGGAGAAGACCTATGAAGCCGAGGTTTGTCTCGGACAGCGCTCAAGTACCTACGACCAGGAAGGCGTGTACCAGGACCAGCCTTTGCTGCAGCCGCCTGACATGGATGTCGCGGAATTCCAGACACTGCTGGACGGCTATCTCGGG
>CAZXRO010000349.1:0-2956 GCA_964642435.1 uncultured Ignavibacteriales bacterium | reverse complement strand
CCAGAGGTTGGGGGGCCAATCGAGCTTGCCCGAGAGCCGGACGAGGCGCTTGGAGCGCTTGGTGAGCAGTTGGAACTGGTGGTGGTGGGCGCGGGCGATGGTGTCGAAGACCTGGCGGACGAAGCTGAGGGGAACATCGGGGTGAAACAGGTCGCTCATGGAGTTAACGAAGATGAGGCGCGGGGTTTTCCACTTGAGCGGATGATCCAGCGTGTCCGGGTGCAGCGTGACCTTGAAGCCATTGTGGTATTTGGCGACGCCCATAGCCTGGAGGCGGTGGGCCATGCGTTCGGCATAGCAGTGGTCGCAGCCGGGGCTGACATGGTCACATCCGGTGACGGGGTTCCACGAGGAGTGGGTCCATTCGATTAGTGACTTGCGCATCGGTGCGGCGATCTGCCTTTCTCCCCTCGCTCCTCTCCCCTGCTGCAACATAATGCTCGGTGGCCTGTCTTAGTCTGATATACACGCCAGAAGGTAGCGTGAGGCAATCACATTCGGTCACGTTTATGAGAATCAGTTGTGACCGCATATTAAGGTCAGACTATGTCTTAAGGAAACAGCTCGGACTGAAACAAAGCGGACGGGTTCGCGTAATTGCAAACTGTAACTACCCTAATCGTGCAGGACACCGAACCTCCGCAGGGAGAAAGGTCATAATGGTGAAGAAGATAGTTCTGGTCATGCTGGCGGTGGCGCTGGTTGGCAGCGTGTTGTTTTTCGCGATCGATGGTTCCGCGAGCAAAGAGGACACGTTCAAGACAGTCGCGGTTGAGACCGGCGATATTGTCGATAAAGCGTTGGCTGTCGGGCGGATCGAGCCGGTGAAGGAGGTATCGATCAAGTCCAAGATTCCGGGGATTGTGCGCCGGATTTTTGTCGAGGTCGGCGATGAGGTGAAGGTGGGCGATCCCTTGTTTGATATTGCCCCGGACCCGACGCCGCTGGAGCTGGCGGAGACCAAGCGCCAGGTGGAACTGGCGCAGGTGTCCTTTGACAACGCCAAGCTGGAGCACGACCGCACCAAGCAGCTTAAAGACAAGCAGTTAGTCTCCAACCAGGAGTATGAAAGGGCGGCCAAGATCTACGAGGAATCGGAGCTCAGGCTTATGCTTGCTCGCGAGAAGTTGTCGTTGATTGAGTCCGGTCAGACGACGATTGCCAATATCAAGATCGACAATATTATCAAGTCGCCGTTCAACGGGACAGTACTGGAGCGGCTGGTGGAAGAGGGGGACCCGATTGTACCGTTGACCTCGTACCAGGCGGGTACGGAGCTGATGACTCTGGCGCAGATGGACAATTTGATATTCAAGGGGAATGTGGACGAGATCGATGTTGGCAAGCTGGCTGAGGGGATGCAGGCCAAGATCGAAATTGGGGCGCTGTCGACGGACAAGCTGGACGGCACGTTGACGAAGATTTCACCCAAAGCGCACCGTGAGGAAGGCTCGACCGTGTTTCCGGTTGAGATTGAGCTCAGCCCGACGGACAGCTCGTTCCTTCGAGCGGGCTACAGTGCCAACGCGGATGTCATAATCAGTCAGAAGCTGGGGATCCTGCTGGTTCCGGAGCGTCTGATCCAACTGGAGGATTCGGTGTCGTTTGTGGAGGTGCAAGATTCGGTGGGGGCGGTTGAGAAGCGCACCATAAAGACTGGTTTGTCCGATGGGCTGAATGTGGAGATTCTCGAGGGTGTCGAAGAGGGCGAGTTGATTGTGGAACGTCCGCCGCGGGAGATCACGGCTGATTAAACGCCGGAAGCATTTCGTATGATCACACGTACCGTATTCAAGCAGTTTTTCACGGATATCCGCCGTCAGAAGCTTCGCAGTATGTTGACAATGTTTGGTGTCTTCTGGGGGACGTGCTCAATAGTGCTGCTGTTTGCATTTGGCCAGGGGATGCGCGAGGCGCAGATGAAGTCGCAGAAGGGAATGGGGGAGAATATCGCGATAGTCTGGCCGGGGAATACTGCCAAGGAGTTCCAGGGATTGCCTCGGGGACGTCGGATTCGGTTTACGGAAGACGATGTAGCTCTGATCAAGGAGCGGTCGCGGACGATCCTGACTATCTCGCCGGAGTATTCGCGCTGGAATGTTCCGATGAAACACGGGGAGCAGACAACCTCGCGCAACGTGGTAGGGATCTGGCCGGAGTTCGGTGTGGCGCGTAATTTGATTGCCCAGTTTGGTTCGCGGTTTATCAACCAACGGGATATCGACGAGAAGCGGCGGGTGGTGTTCTTAGGGGATCGGCTGAAGGAGGATTTGTTTGGCAGCAAAGAGGCTGTTGGCGAGACGGTGCTAATCAACGGGACGCCATTCACGGTTATCGGGATCATGAAGCAGAAGGATCAGGACAGTTCCTACAATGGGCGTGACAATCGGAAAGCGTTTATTCCGTCCTCGACTTTCCGGGCGATGTGGGGACATCGGTATATCAACAATTTCGTGATGCAGGCCGATCCGACGCTGACGATGGAGCACGCCAAACGCGAGGTGCATGAGATCCTGGGGGCTAAGTACCAGTTTGATCCGACGGATGATGAAGCGTTGATGATATGGGACACGACACAGGGATTTGCGTTTCTCAAGACGTTCTTTTTCGCGTTCCAGGCATTCTTGGTGGGGATCGGCGTGGCAACCTTGATCACGGGTGGAATCGGCGTCTCCAATATCATGAATGTGGTGCTGGAAGAGCGGACCAAGGAGATCGGGATCAAGATGGCGCTGGGGGCGCGCAAGAGCACGATTCTGGTGCAGTTTATGTTCGAGACCTTGCTGATCACCGGGTTCGGGGGGCTGTTGGGGTTTGCTTTTGCTTGGGGGGTGGTAGCCCTCTTCCCCATGCTCCAGATGGAGGAGTATGTGGGGGTGCCCTCGGTGAACATCTGGACGGGTATGCTGGCGGTGACGATGTTGGGTATCGTGGGGTTGGTAGCGGGGTATTTCCC
>CAZXRO010000348.1:0-2971 GCA_964642435.1 uncultured Ignavibacteriales bacterium | reverse complement strand
GCCAAACTGCTCACCAAGCTCGGTGGTGGTGTTGAACTCAATCGCCAGGCCAAACACATCCTCTTTGGACCACTCGGCGAAGGTTGCCTGTTGATCGGTGAAGACGCGTGTGAGTTCGTCGGCATACTGCTGGTTGGTCAGGGCGATCAGATTCTCGCTGCTGTTGGTGAACTCCCCTTTGGTGAAGCTATAGAAATAGGCGATCACCCCCACTATCACCAGTAGACTCGTGAAGCCGGCGCCAAGAATCTGGTTCTTTATATTCCAGGTGATCATGTCTCGTTACACCTTTCCTTTCATTCTCTCCGTCGTTGAGACGATAGCCACACCCGACTGCAAACGACCGGCAGGTCCGGAGTAGGCGGACCTGCCGGCAGTAGAGTGCGCAGTTAGGGAAGCTACTTCGCAGCCATTTCGTCGAGGGGCTCGAGCGTCCCGGGCAAATTGGCATGGGTTCGGGCAGCCTGCCAGTCGGCCTTGCTGATCGCAGCCTTCTCACCGGGGAGGCTATAGAGAATATCGAAATAGTCGAGCTGGAACTTGTCCTTCATAACCTCAGCCTGGGGCTTGCACTGGACGGCATAGACGGTCTGTACCGACTGGTGGTCGAAATCGCGCCAGGTCTGCTTGTCCTTGAGGAATGTGTACGAGTGGTTTTCAAGCGCCGCGACGACCTTGGGGGAGTCGAATGATTTGGCGCGCTCGACCGCGTTCTTGTACTCGTAGACGATAGTATACGCAGAGGCACCGGAGGTCGAGGGATAGCGGTTGAATTTGGCCGTATAGTCCTCGACGAACTTCTGGCCACGCTCGTAGCCGAACTTGTACGGTACCTGCCAGCACCACGGCAGGGCGCCCACGACGCCTTCCATGACCTTCGGACCGCCACCCTCGGCCATGCCCAGGGTGAGATTGGGGACGACGATCTGGCAGGTGTTCTTCAGGCCCATAGTAGTGGCCTGGCGAACAGCATTGACCATATCCTCGCCGAAGAGGACCAGCACCAGGACATCCGGCTTGACCATCTTGGCCAGCGCGAGCTGTTTGTTGTAGTCGGTGGTGCCCAGGGGGGTTTTCACACCTTTGTGCGTGTTCTCATCGCTGGTGTTGGTGGCCTTGCGCAACGATGACTCGGTGGTCCAGCCCCAGGTATAATCGGATGTGATGTACATATACTTCTTGCCGGCAAAGTTCTTGTTCAGGTAGTCGGCCAGCACACTTGAAGCCATGTAGCTGTCGTAGCACTCGCGGAACGTATACCGGTGACCCTTGGTGCCGGTGGTGGCGGTCGAGTAGGTCAGGGTGCCGAAAAAGGGCACGCTTTTCTGCTGACAGAGGTCGCCGACGGCAACGGCCACACCACTGGAGGAGCCGCCGAAGATCATCTTGCAGCCCTCTTTGTCAATCAATTCGGTAACGTTGGCGGTGGACACATCGGGCTTGGACTGCGAGTCACGCCAGACGATTTCCACCGGCTTGCCCATAATGCCACCGGCAGCATTGATTTCTTCAACCGCCATCTGGGCGGCACGGAACTGGTCCAGACCCTGGACATTGTAGGGACCGGTCTTGGGGTAATTGAGGCCGATCTTCACGGTGGAGCTGGCAACGGCCAGCGAGGCCACGGCGAGGATGCAGGCTATTATGGTCATGGTTTTGAGGACCTTCATCTGTTCCCTCCTCTTGTGGTTATGATGCCTCTACACATCGAGTTCTCGACGATCTTACATTCTTTAGAAATTCAGCATGAATGAAGTCTGGGCACGCAGGGCATCGGTTGTCTCGCCGCCCTTGTACTCGGTTTCCCACTGGGAGACCTCGAATCCAACGGTGAACATGGGAACCGGCGAATACGTGACATTGCCGAAGACGCACTGGTTGCGCATGCGGTTACCGTCGGCCAGGTCGGCCGCCTCGGGTTCATCGAATCCGAACCCGGTGGCAAGGGATACTTTGGCGTGCGGTTTGATCCAGGCCGAGGCCCAGCCACCGGAGGAGTTGACACCATCAACGGTGTTGGCATTGGCGATACCGCCGAAATAGCCGCCGAAGTTGGTGCCGGTGAAGTACTCACCCAAGAGACCAAATCCTGACGGGAAGGACAGCGAGAAGTGTCCAACCACACCCTGTGTCTCGTAAGTCTCATTGCTGCCGAGCGTTCCCTCGGCCTTGAGCTGTCCCCACATACCGGACACACCGGTGCGGAGCTTGGCTCCCGAGCCGAATTGATGCTGGACATCGAGCAGTCCCTGGACAGTCGGAATACCGGCGTCGGTGCCGTCATCGGACCCATCGCTGGCCTCGGTGGCGAGGACGAAGGTCGGGGTCAGGTCATCGCCGATAGTGCGGAAGAACCCGGTGGCTACGGTGACGTTAGTCTTGTCACCGGCCGGGGCGTTGTAGCTCAGCCGGATCTGAGGGCGTCGATAGCCGGTGTTGCCGCAGCCCCAGAGGACGGGGTAGTTCAGGGTTGAAGGATTCAGCGGGGAGATAAGATCCCAGTACTGTCCCGCAACGAGCTGCCAGTTTCCAAAGCCCACCGACAGATAGGCATGGCGCAGCAACAGAGCGGCCTTGTTTTCGGCGCCGCCGCCACCGTAGAAATCGAACTCGAGGTTTCCGCCGATTTTGACGTTTTCGTATCCGTTGCCGGCCAGGGAGACGCCAAAGCGTGTTTGCTTATGCGTCATATTGAACTGCTCATCATCGGAGTCGAGCGACTGTGGCTGGACCCACATGGCGAAGTTGCCGTGGCTGGTAAGGTTCTGGTCGTAGGCGGCGTCGAGCTTGACATAGCCGTACCAGTCAAGGTCGACGCTTGGAGACGAGGCGCCCAGGGCACTGGAGCCGACAAAGATCAGAAGCATCGTCATCAGTGCTGCGGTGAGAGAGCGTGAACGTGACATTGTGTCATTCCTCCAACAATTCTGCATCTGTGATTTGTAGTCGTGCCGGTTCGTGATGGACAGGC
>CAZXRO010000347.1:0-2972 GCA_964642435.1 uncultured Ignavibacteriales bacterium | reverse complement strand
CACACTCCTTCTCTACGATGAAATCGGCGCCGGCACCGACCCTCGCGAAGGAGCCGCATTGGCCGAAGCTATCATCCACTACGCTCTCGGCAAAGGCGCCAGGCTATTGGTCACTACGCATTACTCCCAGCTAAAAACCCTGGCCATGGACAACCCGGAGATAGAAAACGCCTCGCTGGAGTTCGACCGCGACACCCTTGCCCCCACCTACCGCCTGCATATCGGGCTGCCGGGTTCATCCTATGCTATCCAGATTGCGCGGCGGCTCGGAATGCCGAGCGAGATTTGCGATGATGCCGCCAAAGCCGTCGGAACCGGTGAACGCGACCTGTCGGAGCTGATCGCTACCCTCCAATCCGATCTCAGCCAACTCCGCGAGGATCGCAACGAGCTCACCCAGCGCCTGCAGAAAGCAAAGCAACTCGAGGAATACTACAAAACCCAGGTGGAGAGCATCAAAAGCGAGGTCGAGGCCAAACGAAAAGAAGGGCTTGAGGAAACCATGAGATTCCTCGATGACACCCGCCGCGATGTCGAGCGGCTGGTAGCCGATATCCGCAGTTCCAAGGCATCGGGTGAGTCCGTCAAGGACTTCCACCAGAAAATGAAAAAGTCACAACAGCAACTGGCTAAACTGAAGCGTAAAGTTGAGCCGGAACCTCCGCTGGACCAGTCCTCATTTGCGATTGGCGACTCCGTCGAGATCATCTCATTCGGAACAGTCGGCGAAATCGAAGAGCTCCTGGGCAACAACCGCGCCCGCGTGATGGTCAACAACGTGCGCACCACCGTCGATTTCCGCAACCTGCGCAAAGTCAGCAGCAAGACTCCACGTGGACACAGGCCGGCGCCCAGGTCGGTGGCACGCGATGTGGCCCAAATCGAAAGCCCCGAGATCCACTTGCTTGGCATGACGGTCGATGAGGCAATCGATGCCCTCGACAAGTTCATCGGCCGCGCCGTGATCGCCGGGATGGAACAGATTTACGTGGTACATGGCAAGGGTACCGGGGCGCTCAGGCGCAACCTGTCCACGTGGCTCAAACAACACCGCGATGTTCAATCCATCCGCCTCGGCGACTGGGGCGAAGGCGGTAGCGGTGTGACCATCGTCAAGCTGCGCAGCTAAGGGCGGCGTATAAGAAACGATGATACCTGAGGACACCATAGATCAGATCCGACAGGCAAGCGACATTGTCGATGTTGTCGGCAGCTACCTGCGCCTGAAAAAGCGTGGGCGCAACTTCCTGGCCCTGTGTCCCTTTCATACTGAGAAGACGCCGTCGTTCACCGTCTCACCTGAAAAGCAGATCTACCACTGCTTCGGCTGCGGCGCCAGCGGCAACGTGTTCACGTTCCTGATGGAGCACGAGAAGATGAGCTTTGTCGAGGCCGCCCGCTTTCTCGCAGACAAGGCCAACATTACCATCCGTGAGGACAAGCAGGACAACGCCCGCCGTGAACGTCTCGAGACAATCGCCTACGCCAACCAGGTTGCCCTCGAGTATTTTCGGAGCATGCTCTTCGAGCAGCGCTACCAGATAGTGCTGGAAAAGTACCTTCGCGGAAAGCGACAAATCACCGATGAAGCTATCGAGCATTTTCAGATTGGCCTGGCTGGCGAACAATGGGACGGCCTCATCCGGTACGCCCGAACCAAGGACCTCATGCCCGATCAATTGGTCGAGGCTGGACTGGCGCTGCGCAACGAAGAGCGTAACTCGCACTTTGACCGCTTCCGTCAACGGCTGATCATCCCCATCTTCAACCTGTCAGATAACCCGATCGCATTCGGCGGACGCACCCTCAAGAAGGGCGAACCGGCCAAATACGTCAACTCCCCCGAAACCCCGCTTTACAACAAGAGCAGCGTCCTCTATGGTCTCAATCAGGCCCGCGGTGCTATTCGCGATGCCGGTCTTGCGTACGTCGTCGAGGGATACTTCGACGTTATCTCCCTCTGGCAGGCACAGATTGCCAACGTGGTCGCATCATCAGGCACCGCCTTTACCGCTCAGCAGGCGAGGTTGCTCGCTCGCTTCGCCGACGAAGTCTATCTCTTCTTCGACTCCGATAGCGCCGGCCGTACCGCAGCCGTTCGCTCGGTCGATGTGCTCTACGATGCCGGGCTTGAGGTCAAAATCATTGAAGCCCCCGAAGGCGAAGACCCCGACTCTGTCGCCCGCGAACAAGGCGCCGAGGGAATCGAAGAACTGCGACAGAAGGCGCTCGGGTTCGTGGCCTATCGTGTACGCAACGTACAACTCAAGGATACGGGTGTGGTTGGCCGCGAAAAACTGGTCAAGGAGCTCCGGTCAGTCGGCAACCGCATCGGCGATGTAACTCGGCGCGAGCTGTTCTTCGATGAAGCCGCCCACCGCCTGGGCGTGTATCCTTCCCTCTTTCAAATCGACAGCCCTTCGACAACTAAACCGGCAACTCGCCGACGATCACAGACACAGGCACCCGACGAGTTCAACTTCCTCTCGTTGCTGTTCGTGTACAATGACGATCTTGAGCCTGTCTTCGAGACAATCGCCCCCGATGATATCGACTCCAAGAAACTCTCCCGCCTCTACTCCGCAATGATCGCGCAGTACCGCAGCCTGGGCCGGCTCGATGCCGCCCGGCTGGTGCAGGAACAGGCCGACACGGACTTCCGCTCCCTTATTGCCCAGGTCGCCAGCATCGAATGGGACGACATCGACGTGACCGACAAACTGCGCACCGCCATCCAGACAATCATGGAGATGAAGCGCCGTCGCGTCCGCACCAAGCTCATGACTGACCTCAAAAAGGCGGAAGCCTCAGGCGACACCGAGGAAGCCAACCGCCTCCTGCGCGAAATCGAGGGGTACTTCAGCGATGATTAAGCGACTCGAAATCGAAAACATCGCTCTGGTCGACCACCAGGTGATAGACTTCTCCCCCGGGCTTTCCACGCTGACCGGTGAAACCGGCGGCGGCAAGTC
>CAZXRO010000346.1:0-3012 GCA_964642435.1 uncultured Ignavibacteriales bacterium | reverse complement strand
TGCAGCTCGAAGGGCGTCATGCCGTCATCCTCGGTCTGGGTGCCATCGGCCTGAAAGTAGCCGCCTCGTGTCTCGCCCTGAATATGCGCGTCACGGGTGTGAACCGAACGGGGGAGAGCACTCATACAGAATCGCTCGTTGATCTGTCACGCATCGGCTACGGTGACTTCACCCTCATGAGCATCAACCATCTGGATTCCGCGCTCAAGGACGCCCACGCCCTCATCCTCTGCCTACCCCTGACCGCCGTAACTCAGGGAATCATCGGACACAACCAACTCGCCATACTCGCTCATCAGGCCATCGTCGTCAATGTCTCCCGTGGTCCTGTCATCGATCAATCTGCCCTCTATGAACAACTGCGATCTGGCCGCCTCCGCGCCGGCATCGATGTCTGGTACCAGTATCCACCCGACGACAACTCTCGGTCCAACACCCGCCCCTCGGCCTTTCCCTTTGAGGATCTCGACAACGTCGTCATGACCCCCCACCTGGCCGCTCACACCACCAGCACCGAACTCTATCGCGCACGTGAACTTGCCTCGCTCCTCAATGCGCTCGCCGGCCACGGTACCCCACCGCCACCCCTGGACCTTGACCGTGGCTACTGACCCCCCCACACCAAGCTGCAAACAGAGAAGCACTATTCGCTGACAGCCAACTTCCGCTTCTTGCAACAAACTGTCAGACAGGCACTTACCGCCACACTAACACCGTTCTAACCTCGATTGTATCGATTTCTAAGTTATTCGTTATTCGCATCTAACAGTCGCTCAGTACTCATCCTTCAAACAGCGAGCGCCACAGCGCCACGCAATGAAAGGATCGGTCAATGCCACGACGCAGACAGCTCCCCACATATCAACGCCCGGCTTCAAAGGACACATATCACACCTTCGGACTTCAGAGCCTGCCCCCAAAGCAGTTCACAACTGTGGTCCGACGCATCCTCAGGGGACAAAACCAACTCGTGACCGCTCGAAGGAGTGATCGCGAATTGCCGGCGAATGGGATCAACTGGTAGAATCACTACGGTCACCAAAGGAGGGAGGCCCCACCAAATGCGACCAACCAATCAATCACACCAATCCCCTTTCAAGATCGCCCCGGGTCCACAGGACGGCTTGAGCCATGTCGCCATGTCGCTCCTGACACGGCCCATCGAGCATCTGGCCGGTCTGCGAGCGTTGAATCAAAAATACAGCCGCATCCAGAGCATCCCCGCCGGACTGGAGTTCGTCAACAAGGCCCTCTCCGAAATGTGCGTCTCTGTAGAGGTGACCGAAACGGACCGCGCTCGCATCCCCGCGCAGGGCCCCGTCCTCGTCGTTGCCAATCATCCCTTCGGCGCTATCGAGGGACTAATCCTCACTCAACTCCTCGGTAGCTATCGCTCCGACTTTCGCATCATGGCCAACTACCTCCTAAACCGCATCCCGCAAATGCAACCACTGCTGATCGCCGTCGATCCCTTCGAACGCCCAATCGCCGCTACCAGCAATGTTGCTCCGATGCGTCAATCCATCGCCTGGCTCAACAAGGGCGGTATGCTGGCCATGTTTCCCGCCGGCGTTGTCTCCCACCTGCAGCTTTCCAAGCGACGAGTCGCTGAGCCTCCCTGGAAACGGTCCGTTGCCTGCCTCGTACGGGCTACCGGCGCCACGGTGCTACCTGTTTTCTTCGATGGATGCAACAGCGCGATGTTTCAGGTGGCCGGTCTCCTGCATCCAATGCTGCGAACCGCACTGCTGCCTCGTGAACTGCTGAACAAGCAGGGTCAGGTTGTCATCCTCAGAGTCGGCAAACCAATACCCAGCGCCAAGCTCGATCGCTTCCAAAACGATATAGACATGGTCGAATACATCAGGATGCGGACCCTCTTGCTTCAACGTCGACCTCACACTACCGACTGCCCGGCCGAGGTGACCGCCTCACCGGTGTTGACCACTGGCAAGTCCTCCTCGCGACGCCGACAACTCGTGTGCGATGATGTTACTGCCTTGCCCTCCACACGACTACTCGCATCCAAGAATGACTATGGCGTCTACTTCGCCCGCATGCACGAGATCCCGAACCTCATCGACGAAATCGGGCGCCAGCGGGAGATCACCTTCCGGGGAGCTGGCGAGGGCTCCGGGAAGGAGATCGACCTCGACCGCTTCGACCGCGACTATGTGCACCTGTTCGCCTTCGACAACGCCAATGGCGAACTGATCGGCGCCTACCGCATCGGCCACACTGACCAGATCCTCTCCCTGCGCGGTATGCACGGTCTGTATACCAGCACCCTGTTCAGATACAAACGGTCCCTGATGAACCAACTCGATCCCGCCCTCGAACTCGGCCGGTCTTTCGTGAGACCACAGTACCAGCGCGAGTACGCACCCCTGAACCTGCTTTGGAAAGGGATCGGACAATATGTCGTCCGCCACCCGCAGTACCGTCGCCTGTTCGGACCGGTCAGTATCAGCAGCCGCTACAACACCGCCTCGCAACAATTGCTCGTAGACTTCCTGAGAGCCAACAGCTTCGATGATGACCTCGCACGCCTTGTCAAACCAAAGACGAGGGTCAAAGAACTGCGGTCCTTCCGATGGCTCACCGCAATGGCCGGACGACTCGTGCAGGATATTGATGAGGTCTCCACGCTCATCGCAGAAATCGAGACTCACCAAGAAGGTGTGCCGATCCTGTTCAAGCACTATCTCAAACTGGGTGGCAAGATCCTTGGGTTCAATCTCGATCCGGATTTCAGCGACGTCCTCGATGGCCTGATCCTGGTCGATCTGCTCCAGACCGACCGACGCATCCTCGATCGCTATCTCGGCAGGGACCAGGCCAAGACGTATCTTGACCACCATGCAACAACCGAAATGGACAGGAGAACCGCACCGCACCAAACTTGATATGCCCGCCCTCTCAATGGGCTTTGCTGCTACCGTACACAGTACCCACCCTCTCTTATTGCTATTCGTGCGTGGGCCAGGACTCAATTGCTGCTGGGTCCTGGCC
>CAZXRO010000345.1:0-3023 GCA_964642435.1 uncultured Ignavibacteriales bacterium | reverse complement strand
TGATTCGTGTCGGCACGGAGCTTTTCGGCCCCCGCCCGGAGTAGGGGGGAATGGGGCATAGCCGGGGGCGTCTTTCAATCACAGGCATAATGGGCAAGTAAGTCCGCCCCGCTGTCTACGGATTCGTTAGTTGGGCTGCTTGAGTGGCCAGCCGGGGAAGGCACGCTCGGCCTTCCTGAGCCTCACCCCCCATTTCATACCTGTTGGTCTTTCCCCATATTTATCCTTCCCCTGACCCCTTTGACCTCAATTTTCCGCTGGATCGGGCGATAATATGAATAGGGCGTGGCCTGTGGCAACTGCGCGAATTTCGAACAGTCTGCGGCCGCAATCATCAACCGCCCGAGAAGGATGTGTCAATGACGAGCAAGAACATACAAACAGGCGAGACCGACATGGAACTTAGTCCCAATGATCTGCGCAACTACGAGTTCAACACGCAGATGCGCGGCTACGATCGTGGCGAGGTTACCGAGTTGCTCAATGTGGTAGCCTCCGGCCTGGAGAAACTCAAACAGGATAACCTGAAACTGTCGATGGAGCTGGACTCTGTCAAGACCCAGCTGTCGGCCCTCAAGGAGCACGAGGACACAATCAAGGGTGCCGCTATCGATGCTCGGCGGGCGGCGGACCGTGTCAAGGCGGAGGCCAAGGCGGAGGTGGAGCAGATGATTGCCCACGCCAAAGAGAAGGCCTCCGAGCTGGTCGACTCCAAGGAAGCGGCGGTCACGGGCCTCAAAGAGCAAATCGCTCAATTGCAGCAGGCCAAGCGCCAGTATGTGGACAACCTGCGTCGGCTCCTTCGCTCGCATTTGGATGTGGTCGATCAGATCGCTGCTGCCGCCGATGACGAGCAGCTGGCTTTGGATGATGTCCCTGATCAGACCGATGGGAATCTGGATATCGAGGAATCGACCGATGTGACGATTGGCAAGCGGGAGACGATAGGCAGCCAGCCGAGAAAGCAGCAGCCAATCCGCACCGAGGAGGCCAATCAGGCTGATCAGATAATCGAGGTTGCTCCGCAGGAGCAGCCGCAGGCGCCGCCACCTGAGCCGCAACCGGCCAGACAGCCGGAAGCCGTGGCCGAGGAGCCCCCGGCCCAACAGGAGCAACCCGCAGTTGAGCCTCACCCGGAGCAGCCGACTGTTGCCGAGCCTCAACAGCCAGCCCCTCAGGATCATCCGAGGATGCAGGAGCAGCCGGATCCGGAGGATCAGGGCGAGCTGGATCCGGAACTGGCCGAGGCGCTGAGGAATTACCGGGCGGTCGATGAGGACGAACCGCAACAGCAGCCCCAGCCACAGGCGCCAGCGAGCGCCGAGACGCCGGCGGCTGTACCCCCGGGGTTTGTGGCTCGTGACGAACACGAGACTGTCGGCAGTGGCACCGACCAGATACCGGTCGACCAGGTTCCCAAGACCATGGAGCCAAACCCGGTGCAGGTCGAACAACCTCAGGCGCAGCAGCCACCCGCATCACCGCAGGAGACAAAGCCAAAACCGGCCAACGGTGTCGGCGGCGACGATCTGGCCGACGCGCTCGATCAGGTAGCGGCGAAATTCGAAGAAGAAATGGACAAGGCTGCCAAGTCATAAGTACGACTACTCCTTTCCGAATACATACGCGAAGAACGAAACGGCCGGTTCTGCCACCCAGGGCAGGACCGGCTTTCTCGTCTGAGGGGCGGTCCCGGTGCCAGTTTGGTCAACTTTCCGCCTGACAGCGCCACCAGTTTGCCTATATTCGCATCAAAGACAGAAGACGGACATCATTACAGCCGGAAAGGTACGCATGCATACAGTTGAAGAATTTCGCAAGATGCGCGACGAGGCGGTTGCCGCCATTACGAAACAGGTCACGTTCAAGCCGGATATCGGTATCATACTGGGCACGGGCCTGGGGTCACTGGTCGATGGGATCGAGATGGTCGGGACAGTCGGCTACGAGACGATCCCGCATTTCCCCGTTTCCACGGTGGAGTCGCACGCCGGACGGTTGCTGTTGGGTAACCTTTCGGGCAAGAAGGTCGTCTGCATGCAGGGACGCTTTCATTTCTACGAGGGCTACACCATGCAGCAGATCGCGTTCCCCATTCGCGTGCTCAAGGCGCTCGGGGTGCACACGATGGTTATCTCCAACGCTGCCGGGGGCATGAATCCGAATTTCGTCCCGGGCGATATCATGCTGATCAAGGACCATATCAACTTCTTCCCCGGCTCGCCGTTGATCGGCCCCAACGACGACGAGCTCGGCGACCGGTTCCCCGACATGTACGAGGTCTACAACAAGGGGCTGCAGAAGGTGGCGAAGGAAGTAGCTATCGAGCAGCGCCTGCGGTTGCAGGAGGGCGTCTATGTGGGCCTGCAGGGACCGTGCCTGGAGACGGCGGCGGAGTATCGGATGCTTCGCGGGTTCGGCGCCGACGCGGTCGGGATGTCGACCGTGCCGGAGGCGATCACGGCGCACCATGCGCGCATGAACATTCTGGGTTTTTCGATCATCACCGATATGGGCCTGCCGGATAACATGCACCCGTGCAGCCTTCAGGACGTGATCGGTACCGCCAGCGCCACGGAGCCGAAGTTGCGTGATTTGATCGCGGGATGTGTGGGCAGGATGACGACGTAGGAAGAGGGGGGTTGCGACCCGTTTATTGGGGAGCGCGCGAGCAGACTTCTTGTCGCTCCAGACCTCGGCGGTCCGGATGTCCCGAGTTCGTGCTGGTCCACGGCCTCGGACCTGTAGAGAAAACCCCGTTGAGCCAGGTCTTGCGATTGTCGAAGACGGGCGAGTGACGTGGCGGCCCCTGTTAAATAGTTGCAAGACATGCGGGTCACCATCCGCCATTGGGGCAACAAGACACCCGGCGGAACGAAAACTCGCTCGTCAGGCGGGCTTCTTTTTTGTGTCTGTCCGGGTTCCCACGAATCCTGACCGCGGTCGCCAGCGCACAACCCCGAAGATCAAGGGTATCGTGATCGCCAGAACGCCGACTGCGAGAATCAGGTTACGTTCCAGGT
>CAZXRO010000344.1:0-3024 GCA_964642435.1 uncultured Ignavibacteriales bacterium | reverse complement strand
GATCCCGCCCAGCAGCAGGCCGGCGACCGTAATCCATACGCAGTTGGCGATCTTGTGTCTAAACATGATTTCTCCTGCCTGTTATTTGTATCACATCATCTTCATGCGGTCGGCCGGGTGATTCGGTGCCTGTCGAGTTGGCGAGATCACCTGACCATCAAGAGTCAAAGCTAAGGTGCCCTCCCTCCTTGGAGCAGAGGGAGGGCACAGGTCATTATCCGGCGACGGAAGCGGCATCATCCTTCACTATCGACTTCGACCGGCTTTCTGTCGGTCGCAGCCAGATTGCCCTCGACGATGGTCGGGGTAACGAAGATAATGAGGTCGCGATTCTCGTTGCGTTTATTTGTATATTTGAACAGGTTGCCCAGCAGCGGAATGTCCTTGAGAATGGGCAGGCCCACCTCGGTCGCCACTTCATCCTGGGTGGTCAGGCCACCGATAACTGCTGTCTGTCCGTTGTTGACGATGACATTGGTTTTGGCATTGCTGGTGTTAATGATGACACCATTGGGGTCAAACTGATAGGTTGACCGTTCCGGAGCCAGGTTCATCAGGATCTGGTTTTCGGCCGTAATGTGCGGTGTTACGGTGAGGATGGTCCCGACTTCCTCGAACTTGATCACGACGTTCCCGGCCTCGTCGAACTGCTTAACCGGGATTTTCTGGCCCATCTGGATCTTGGCTTCCTTGTTGTCGACGGTGGTGATTTCGGGGTGCGCTATGATGCGTCCCTTGTCACTCTGGACGATGGCCTTAACGATGGCATCGACTGACCAGCCGTGATTGACGTTGAAGACACGGTACTGTCCAGCGGCATCGGCAACACGGTCTCCGAAACTGGACAGGCTCTGATCATAGATCCGTCCGGACTCGGTGACATAGGTTCCTGAGGCGGTCCAGTCGATACCGAGTTCTTCGAGGTCCTCAGTGTACACTTCCAGCAGTTGTGCCGAGATTTTGATCTGACGCGAGGGACGATCCAGACTCTTAATATAGCCGATCACTTCCTCAATATTGCTGGGGACCTCCTGAACGATGATCGAATTGGACTGGGGATCGGCAGTAGCCGTACCGCGCTCGGTCATCAGTCCCTTGACAGCGGCGACAATATCCTGAGCGGTAGAGTTGGAGATTTCCACAATGCGAGTCTCCAGCCCGACCAACTCACGTTGCTGCTGCATGTGTTTCTCGCGTTCCGTGACCTCTTTGCGGTAGTCCTCTTCGAGGAGTACCCTGAGGTAGCGATCTCCCTCATCGACCACGGCGAGCCCGTAGGTTCGGGCGATTATTTCCATGGCGGTGCGCCATTCGACGTCGGTGAGACGAATGGTGACATTTCCCTGCACATCGGGTGCAACGACAACGTTCACGCCGCCATAGTCAGCCAGGAAGCTGAGGACGGACCGGATATCGGCCGACTGGAACTGAAGGTTCTTGATCGGCTCGGAAGGATTGCGCTGTTGTTCTTCGACGGCGGGGACGGAGAGGGCCATCGCCACCAGAATCAGCGGAATCACAACCAACCGCACGGATGCTTTAAGCCTGAGTTTAGACATCGTCAACTCCTGTATTTCTACTAGTACTCATCAATTTTCAGGGCGACCGTGCGGCTCCAGCCGTACTCAAAGATCTGGAAGTAGACACGGTTGCTTTCCACGCGAAGCACGTATCCGTTGCGCACCTTATCGCCACTTTTGAGGATGTATCCGTAGCCTTCCTGGTCTTCAAAGAGGGCTCGGTTGGCACCATCGTCGGCTTCGATCACACCGACCAGGCGGAGACCATCGACATTGGCGATTCGCTGCTCAACAGGGTTATTGTGTGTCCGCTGTTCATTTATAAGGGTCTCGAACGGATCACGTCGGGCCTGAGACTGATACTTAACCACGAGCCGCTTGGGGAATTCGGCAACCATCGTACCCCTCATTTTCTGAGACATGACGGGGTTACGACGGAAGCGAGCGGTTGATTTTGTGCGCCGGGTCTTGTTTTCGATGGTGTCTTCATCGGCGTTGTCGGATTTTTCGCCGGACCCGGCGGTCGGCTGGTCGGCAACGTCTTTAGCCTGTGCGGGCTTCTCTCCATTGGGCTCATTGGTCGAGGCAATCATCTTTGGAGACTTTGGAGTATTATCGCCGGCCAATTTTGGCTGCGGTTTGGCAGTCCGGGGCACGAGGCTCATATCAACCTGGGGCCCGAAGAACTCTCCGGGCTTGACCACCGGATTCGGTGTCGACTCTTGGGCGAGAGGTTTGCTGGCCACAGTGGGTGATGTCTTAGCTTTCGGTTTGTCGGGCACCGGCTGCTTTGCCTGCGGCGTATTCGGCATTGTCTTGTTTTCGATGGCAGGTTTGGCGGCCGTCAGTCTGGGTTCGGGTTTCTGCTCTTGGGCCACCACGGGCTTGTCGACAATCTCAGTCGGGTGGCTGGCGTATGGTTTGAAACCCGGTATCCGCTTGACTTCGGGAGTGGCCTTTGGTGTCGCAGCGGGCGCAGTCTTGACGGTGTTAGTTGTCAGTTGCGGCTTCGGCTTTGCTGTCGGTGTCTCCTGAGTTCTCTGGGCAGGCTTGTTTGTCGGCTGATTCTTGGGGGCCACTGACGGAGTCTTGGCCGTTGGTTTTGCTTTTCTTGTTACCGGTACTGTAGTCATATCGACCGAGGGGCCATACCCGGACTCGGGGGTGTTCGCTTTGAGGCTGGCCAGGCGGTCTTTCTGGATGGCCTGATTCAGCTTTTTGGCCGGCTTGGAGGGCTTGTCGGCGGACGTGCTGGAAGGGGTTGGAGCGGGCTTGGCTTTGTCCTCACCGACGAAGGCGAAGTACTTCTCCTGTTGCGATCCGGTCGGGTTGGAGACCGGTTTGGGCAACGGGTTGCCGGTGGCGGTCCAGACCGGAAATTCCTTGCCGGCGTTGTCGGCGAAGAATACAGTCAGATAGCCCTTCTCCGTGTCCACGCGGTAGATGGAGCTCATCGACCTTAAGGTGATCAACACGATGCAGGTTCTGTTCGGTCTGCTTGCTG
>CAZXRO010000343.1:0-3033 GCA_964642435.1 uncultured Ignavibacteriales bacterium | reverse complement strand
ACCTGTGCCCCATCCGATGTCCCCCAGCCGTTGGTTGAGCAATTGGAGCAGGGCGGCCGCATGGTTGTTCCGGTAGGTGAGATTACCCAGGAACTGGTGGTCTTGACGAAGCATGCCGATAGCTTGGTGCGCGATAGTGTCTTCCCCGTGCGATTCGTGCCGATGACTGGTGAAGCACAGTCAGACAGCGCCCGTTTCGACTCCACGCAACACAAGTAGCCGAAGAGAACCTGCGCTCAAACGAAAGCGGGCCGATCCGAAAGATCGACCCGCTCATGAAACTTGTTGCCTTGCCTGTATCAGGCTTACATCACTCCGGACATCTCGCTCACATCGATAACCTTGGACAGGTCCAGGAAAATCAACAGGCGATCTTCCAGCTTGGCGACACCCTTGATGTACTCGGAGTTGATGCCGGTCACGATCTCCGGGGGCGGCTCAATGGTGTTGGTCGGCAGGCGCAGAACCTCTGAGACTGAATCAACGACCATACCCATCACGTTGCCCTCAATATCAACCACGACAATACGCGTGTTCTTGTCGTATTCCTTGATCTCCAGGCCAAACCGCTTGCGCAGATCGACAATAGGAATCACTTTGCCACGAAGGTTGATGACACCCTCAACGTAGTGCGGAGCCTGCGGCACCTTGGTAATCTCGGCCATGCGATTGATCTCCTGAACCTTCAGGATATCGACGCCGAATTCCTCGCTGCCGATATTGAACGACACAAGCTGAAGCAGCTCATCGGCCGAACCGGCAAACTGTTCGTCCTTCTTGTCAACCACTTGAGTTTCCATTATTTCAGTCCTTACGTAAGAGTTTCAATTTGTCTCCCGCGCTCCCGGCAGATTTTCAACAGCCACAATCCCTGCTGGTCGTCCCCATCTCGCCGGCATCAGATTACTTACGCTGGGCGAGTGTCTGCCTTTCTTCTTAATATCGACCGGCTCCCCGACTACTTTAGAAACCAAAACCGGCCAGAGGCAGACTGTTCAACTTTTGTATCTTGCTGAAAAAAGAAGACTTAGAGTAACGGGATTCACAGCCGGAGCAGTTCAATCAACGTTTGAGCAGTAGTTGGACTGTGTCCCGTAAAATGATTATTAACATAGACATAGACTGTCCGCCCCAACGCCGCCTGCTGGCGAAGCAAATCAGCCCACCAGTTCAGGTCATCCTCCCGGTCATCGCGAACGTAGGAAAAATCTCCCTGAATCTTCTTGCGGTCCCCCAACAACCGAACATAGCCAAAGTCCGCCGTCATCTCGTTTTGCCTGGGCATCCACGGATGGTCTATAAGTGTGTGAGCGATATTCAGTTCTCTCAGGCGGTCGAATACGCTCTCCACGTTCAACCAGGCTTTGTTTCTGAGTTCCACGGCTATCTGAACATCGCTGGGCAACGCCTCCAACAATTGATCCAGAAGGGTCTCCTGATCCGGCTTGAAACTGTACGGGAACTGCATGAGAAGTGGACCAAGTTTGGATTCGAGCGGCCGCATGGCGCCAACAAACCGCCCCATGGCCTCTATTCTCTCCTGCACCGAGCCCTCATGAGTTACCATCCGCGGGAACTTGGCCGTGAAAACGAACCCATCCGGCGTAACCTTGTCCCAACGTGCAACCATGTCCCTGCCGGGAATCCGATAGAATGTGGCATCGATTTCAACCGTATCAAACTGGCTGGCATACACCTGCAGAAAGTCGGCCGGTGGACAGAATTGCGGATAGAAGTTCCCCGCCCAATCCTTGTAACTAAACCCGGAGGTTCCGATCCGGATGAGAGATTTCGGCGTCATGCCTGTATAACAGAACCACTTCCCGTTTGTTCGGGTTGTCAAAGACAGGCGAAAGCTGCCTGACGACGCGTTGACCTCGGGCGGATTCTATCGTATCTTGCTGCCCAAATGACTAAACAGGAAAGGACTGCACGATGAAAGACAAACGCAACGAGGTTCTGGCCCGCCAGCTTCTGGATTACTCCGTTGAACTGAAAAAGGGCGAGGTTATCTATATCGAGATCAAGGGTAAGGAAACACTCGAACTGGGCAAGGAACTCATCCGCCTGGCGACCCAGAAAGGGGCCACCCCATTCTGGTATTACAGCGATGAATCCCTCATGCGCCATTTTGTCGGCAATGCTGCCGATGACCAGTTCAAGAAGATCGCCGAGATCCACCTGCCTATCATGAAGATGGCCGATGCCTACATTGGTTTGCGTGGATCGGACAACCCGTTCGACATGGCCGATATCGACAGCAAACAAATCGAAAAGAACAACTCCCTGTTCTACAAACCCGTTCATCTTGAAGAGCGCGTCAAGCGCACTCGGTGGGTTGTCCTGCGATATCCCAATAACGCCATGGCCCAACTGGCGGAGACCTCGCAGGAAGCATTCGCAGATTTCTACTTCGATGTCTGCTGCGCCGACTACGCCAAGATGTCCAAAGCTCAGGATGGTCTGGCGAAACTGATGAACGCCGCTGACAAGGTCCACATCAAAAGCCCGGGCACGGACCTTACCTTCTCCATCAAGGATATCCCCTGCGTTAAGTGCGACGGCAAGCGCAACATCCCCGATGGTGAAGTCTACACCGCTCCCGTCCGCGACTCAATCAATGGTACGATAGCCTACAACACACCCAGCCTGTACCAAGGCACGGTGTACAACAACGTCACCCTCACGTTTGAAAACGGCAAGATTGTCAAGGCGACCTGTGATGGTAACGACGAACGCCTGAACAAGATCTTCGATACCGATGAAGGCGCCCGCTATGTTGGCGAGTTCGCTATTGGCGTCAACCCGTTCATCCTGCACCCGATGAAAGACACGCTGTTCGATGAGAAGATTGCCGGTTCATTCCACTTCACACCCGGCCAGTGCTACGATGAAGCCCCGAACGGCAATCAGTCCGCCATTCACTGGGACATGGTACTCATCCAGCGACCGGACTACGGCGGCGGAGAGATCTATTTCGATGACAAACTGATTCGCAAGGACGGCGTCTTCACCGATTCCAACCTGGAGAAG
>CAZXRO010000342.1:0-3057 GCA_964642435.1 uncultured Ignavibacteriales bacterium | reverse complement strand
ATACCGAAGAAACAGGGGGAGACGATCGGCGGGGCTGAGACACGGAAATGCACCTCTTTGGCCCCGGCATCGCGGATCAGTTGCACCAGCTTCTTCGAGGTCGTTCCGCGCACAATGGAGTCATCGACTACAACGACTCGCCGTCCGTTGAGGACACCTTTCACCGGGTTGAACTTCAACTTGACGTCGAGGTCACGAATGTTCTGCTCGGGATCGATGAAGGTACGCCCCACATAGTGATTGCGAATCAATCCGATCTCGAAACGCAGTCCCGACTCCTCGGCATAGCCGAGAGTCGCCGTGTTGGCCGAGTCCGGGATGCCGATCACGATATCAGCCTCGACCGGGTGTTCCCGTGCCAGCAAGCGACCGAGCCGACGCCGGATCTTGTCGACATTCTCTCCGAAGACCTTTGAGTCCGGTCGGGAAAAGTAGATATATTCGAAGATACAGAAGGCATGTCTGGTTGGCGTGATGGGGTGCATGGAATTCAACCCGTTGCCGTTGATTTCCAGAACCTCACCCGGTTCTATGTCGCGGACGTAACGAGCGCCAATAATATCAAAGGCGCAAGTCTCAGAGGCAACTACCCAGGCTCGCCCCATTTTGCCAAGGGCCAGCGGACGGAATCCGTGGGGATCGCGAGCGGCGATTATCGAGTCCTCCGTAAGAAATAACAGTGAGAAGGCACCTCGCACCTTGCGCAGCGCGTCACAGATGCGCTCAACGCGCGTTTTCTTCTTTGACAGGGCCGCAAGGTGAAGGATGATTTCCGTATCTGATGTTGTCTGAAAAATCGATCCGCGCAGATCGAGTTTCTGGCGCAGCTCAAAGGAATTAGTCAAATTGCCGTTGTGAGCAATGGCCAGGTTGCGCGAGCGGTTGGTGATAATAAAGGGCTGGATATTGATGAGGGAAGAGGCCCCGGTGGTGCTGTAGCGGTTGTGTCCGATAGCCAGCTTGCCGGTCAGCTTGGCCAGGCTTTCTTCCTCGGCGAATACATCGCTGACCTGCCCCATGCCCTTGTGGAGGTGGATGATCCCCTTGTCACTGCTGACAATACCCGCTGATTCTTGTCCCCGGTGCTGCAGCGAATAGAGACCCAGGTAGGCGAGTCGAGCTGCTTTAGAATTGCCATAGATGCCAAAGACACCACAGTTGTCGTGAATCGCCGGTTCCAGCATTGGCAGTCGCTCCTTTCCGGTCCGTCGGACGGCAAAAATCCAAATCTACATCTTTTACCGTGAAAGTCAACGGTCGGATGAGTAGTGCACAGTTATCCGTGCAAGCCCCTGCAGGCTCCCTTTGGAAGGGCCTCTCTGCGCAACACCTGAACAGCGAAAAGAACTGGCTAAATGCCTGATTTTACGCTATTTTTGGCCATTGAGGCTGGGGTGCGAGGGTTTCTTGCGGTCTTACCTGTTCGGGGCACCCTGTTTGCTCAAACTGCTGTGTACACACGCACAAATGGTGAAGATGTAATAATGAGTGACGATTCCTCCAAATACCAGGTTCTCGCAGATCTGGCTCGTTCGGCCGCCAATGGGGAAGACTACACCCAGTTGGCCCAGCGGGCGCTGGAACAGGCATGCCGGCTTGTGTCGCTGAAAGCCGCGGCTGCGTTTCTGTTCGATGAGAATCTTCAGGTGACCCTCCAGGTGATGCACACTGAGACTGATGTCCTCAAGAGCACCCTGCTGGATCTGGAGGAGGATCTCTTTGTGGGCTTGCGTCGCAGGCGGCGACTGGTTGCGGCCTATCTGTCCTTTGCCTCTGATCCGCCTCAGCACTCATTCACGCTCCCGTTGCGCTTTGGCGACCATATCTACGGCGCCGTTATCGGACTGCAGGAAGGGGAGCGGACGGTTGTGGCCGAGGATGCCTTTCTCGATGCTTTCTCATCGCTGCTGTCATTGCAACTCGCGGCCAGCGGACAGATCAGCGAGGATGCCGCCGCCGGGCGGGAGAAGCTCGACCAGGAACGTCTGGCCGCGGTCATAGAAATGGCTGTTACTGTCAACCACGAAATCAACAACCCCCTGACCGCCATTCTGGGAAATGTCCAGTTGTTGCTGCTTAAGCGCGAGGATCTCGATGAGGAGCTTCAAGCCAAGCTCAAGACCATCGAGCAGTCCGCCATGAAGATTAAGGACGTCACACAGCGCTTGATGAAACTCAACTCCACCCGATCTACCAACTACAATGGTGACACTCGTATGCTCGATCTGCCAGCCGATGAGGATGACGAGCATGAAGACGACACCGAGCAGTAGCTCATTATCGTTCCTTTACCATGTCCCCCTTGCTGTTCATTCGCTGATTACCTATTCGTGATCCGTGCCCACGGAATCTGCGGCCGGGGCTGGTGCTGCTGGTTTGGGCTGGTATCGTTCCGGTGACAATAACCAATCAAGCAGTCGCTCAGCACTCTCAGGGTGCGACTTGAGAATCTCCGTCCCGTGAGCATAGGCCGAGTAGCGCACGACTTGCACATGCTCAACCTTCTTCTCGAAGTAATCAGCGGATGCCGAGGCCAGCAGGTCTTCAGTGGAGACGACAATCAACATGTCACCCTGGTACTGCTGCATAGATTCAATTGGCAACATCCCTGCATACTCCTCGCCCGGAGACAGCATGGCCACCGCGCGTACCGGCAGGCTGTCCAGTTCTGCAGTAGCCATCACAGCGGCATTGGCGCCAATTGAGGCCCCAATCAGGACAGTATTGGCGGTATCAAGTCGCAGATCCAGTTCCTCGGCCTTTGCAAAGACCGCCTTGAGCATCTGCGCTACATCGCCCGGCATTCGCTGAAAGTGCTCATTGCGCATGTTCTCGTGTGAAACTGAAAAGTTGCCGATTTGGGTCGACCTGCCGTGCCCTCTGAGATCAACCGTCAGAATGTGGGGCTGGTTGACGGGCTTGGCTCTCTTGTTGAGGAAGCGTCTGTTGATCTCGTCAACAAGACCTTCCCAACTGGTGTGATCCTCGCCTCGCTGGTGCACAAGAATCCACAATGGGGCAGGATGCTCGGTGACAGGTGAATGAGTGAGCCATCCG
>CAZXRO010000341.1:0-3073 GCA_964642435.1 uncultured Ignavibacteriales bacterium | reverse complement strand
GTCCCTGCGCGCCACAGGCGCGGCGGTCCTCGCAATGACTTGATTGAGTGTGCGTATCGAATCTCCCGCAGGGCCGAATGCCAACGGCATCCTGCCATTGTTCGCTCACTGGATCATCTGCAGAATGGCAGAACCCCCAGGACGGGATTCTGCCCTACCGGGACTATGGATCAGGATGCTTGCTACGCCTGCCCCCCTAATACTCCCCCTCGCAATACCCCCGATACGCCCGCTCGATCTCGGCCATGTTGTCGCCGCCGAATTTCGCCAGGAACGTCTCCGCCACCGTGACCGCTCCCACCGCCTCACAGATCACCGCCAGCGCCGGCGTCACACAATTGTCCGTCCGCTCAACCATCGCCTCCGCCGGCTCATGAGTAGTAACATCGACCGTCTTCAGCGGCTGGTTCAAGGTCGATATAGGCTTGCCGAATACCCGCGCCACAATATCCTCACCGTTGGTCATCCCCCCCTCGATTCCCCCGGCATTGTTCGTTTCCCGATAGTACCCCTTGGTCCGCGCCGGACGCGATACATCATAGTACACCTCGTCATGGAACTGCGACCCGCGGCGCTCGCACCCACGGAACCCCAGCCCGATCTCCACCCCCTTGACCGACTGGATCGACATCAGCGCTCCCGCCAGCCGCCCATCGAGCCGGTGCGACCACTGCGCAAACCCGCCCAGCCCCACCGGCAGTCCGCGAATGATCAGCTCGGCGATTCCCCCCAGCGAGTCCCGCTTCTTCTTCGCCTCGCGGATAGCCGCAATCATTTGCTTTTCGATACCGGGATCAATACACCGCACCTCGCTCTGTTCGGTTGTCTCGATCAGCGTCTGCAGATCCGAAGTGTCATACCCCTCGGGCAGCGCCACCGGGCCGATCGCCACCACATGCGAGGCAAACTGCACATCAAAATGCTCCAGCAACTGCCGCGCAAACGCTCCCACCGCCGTCCGGGCCGCGGTTTCGCGAGCCGAGGCGCGCTCCAGCACATTGCGAAGATCCTTGTGGTTGTACTTGATGCCCCCGGGAAGGTCGGCGTGACCCGGCCTCGGATAGGTAGTCTTCTTCGCCAGCCGCTCCAGCTTCAAATGCAGCTTCTCCGGCAGCGGCTCAAATGGATCCATAATCTGCGACCAGTTCTCCCAATCGCGATTCTCAATCACAATCGTAATCGGACTGCCCAGCGTGTAGCCGTGGCGAAGTCCCGAGACGATCTGCACCTGGTCCTGCTCAATCTTCATCCGGCCCCCGCGACCGTAGCCCTTCTGTCGACGTGCCAACTGGAAATTCAGGCGATCCCGATCGATTTTCAAGCCGGCCGGGAGGCCATCGATAATGGCGGTCAGTTGCGGACCATGTGACTCGCCTGCTGTGAAGTACTTCAACATATCAGACATAGTACGTAGCCACCCGCCACAAAATCAAGTGAGATTGATTGGACTTGAAGTTGATTGTCCCGCGATGAAACCGACCGGCTATTCGACCGGTATCGTCTCGAAATCGTCTGTCATGTTCTCGAGCCGGAACGTGATCCTGTCATCGATATTCATCGCCTCGGACATGTTGTGGAACGCGACCTCGTCAATCGGTGAGATCTCCTTCATCTCCTCCATCACCGCGACAATCCGGCGAACCGATTGATCGATAACCTTGAGATTCCCCTCCAAACGCTCCATGAGCTTGTCAGTCTGGCCTTTCGAAAGCATCATGTGCAGAAGCTGCGAGCGGCCGTAGATCGCCATCGCAGCATTGTTCATATAGTGCGACAGCGTCGCCATAGCGACGTTTTTCGACTCGATAGCGCCCTTGGCCCGCTCTTCCTCCAAAAGGCTCCGAGAGAGCTCCTGACGTTCCTTAAAGAGGTTCTCTATGATCAGGTATGACTTCCAGATCTCCTGGTTGGCCGAGATGAGCATCTCCTCGATATTGCCAATATCCAGCCCCAGGTACTCCGCCATGTCAATCGTTGCCGACAGCAACTGCGAGGAAATCTTGTCCACTTCCTCCTTGTCAAGCCCCAACGCCCGCGAAGCCTCGTTGATCTGCGCCAGGCGCGTCTCCAGACATGGCTCGTACCCCGAGAACTTGTCATTGGTCAGCAATACCGCCAGGCGAACGATATTCGCCAGCGACTTCGAATCCTTTGGCCTCGGCGGCTCATGGTGCCTGCTGATCGCCTCCAGCATATAGTCCGGCAGCCGCCATGCCTCAGCAATATGCCGCCCTACCTCGGCGTGATCGATACCGAACATCTTCCGCTCGGCATCCATCAACGTTCGCGCCGGTACCCGCTTCTCCATAATCAGCCGATACTGGTCAGCATAGTGGTGCAGGAAGAACAAGATACCGATCTCGTTGAGCAACCCCGCTACCATTGCCTCCTCCGGTGCCCGGTACTCAACCGCCGCCGCTACTTTCTCCGCAGCCGAGGCAACCGACAGCACATACGTGAAGAAACTCTTGGGGTCTACCCCCGATTCCGAGGCGATCTTATCCGGGTGAAATACCGAGGTCGACAGCGCCATGCACTTGACTGTCGTCACTCCCAGCATGGACACCGCCTGATTCACCGTCGTTATCTTGTTGAATCGCGCGTAGAACGGGGAGTTGGCCAGCTTCAGAATCCGACCCGTCAACGAAGGATCCTTCAGTACAATGCTCGCCAGACGGTCCGGGGAGAAGTCCTCCTTGCCTATCTCATTGAGAATCTTCGACAACGTCTGGGGCAATGACAGTAGCTTGCTATTACTGCGGATATCTTCAATGATAGAGAACTTGTCGCTCATGGCTGGCCTTTCCGACTTTCCAACTGAACCCGGGGGTGCTTTTCCTTAGTATCGGAACACCGGCCAGCAGGATTTAGCCGCCACGACAAGCTTTGTTACTACCCCACGCTCACAGACCGGATAACTTCTGTAAGCTGCTCAATCCTAAAGGGTTTGTTGAGCAGCTTGGTAATCCCCGCGGACACCAGGTCAGCCTCGGAAACCATCCCCTCCCAGCCCGTCACCAGAATTATCGGAATTCCGGGATGCTCACTGTGGATCTGCCGGGCCACATCCAGC
>CAZXRO010000340.1:0-3099 GCA_964642435.1 uncultured Ignavibacteriales bacterium | reverse complement strand
GAAATCCGCCTCGGGAGCCGGTGACGCCCAGGATCATGAGCATGCCGGCCGCCATGCCCAGCAGCGGCATCCTGAAGAAGAACTGCTTGAACACGAGGGCGGTTGCCACCACAAAAGGAATCGACACCGCGATGGTGGTGGCCAGGGAATTCGGATCGCCACCCACACTGGTGGCGCCGGTCATACGGTCCATGCCCATCGTGTGAATGAAAGCTCCGCTCTGGTAGCCGGTGTAGGCATCATAGCAGATCTTTCCAATCAGGAGGACATAGAGTACGATGAAGGCATTCAGTTTCGGCCGCGTGTCGATCAGGGTTACGATCAGGTAATAGAACACCAGCGTTTTGGCGAAGTCTTCGCCGGCATCAATGGTCGCGGCGGGGTCGAACGATGTCAGGGTCGTCAGATAGATGACAACCCAGAAGGCCAGCAGGGATACGGTTACCCGGTCAACCGGCAGCCTGAGCACGCCTTCGTGCATCTTGCGATGGATGACGGCCAGGATCAGGGTAGTCACGCCCACAATGAATTCCAATCGGATAACTGCCAGGGCCGGATAGACTTCGCCGGGCCTGTAGAGGAAGATGAACAGGTAAAGGAGCAGTCCATACACGGGCCATCGGGACATAAGGTACAGATTGACAAGCAGGGCGATGCCGCCAATGATGAAGATCTGGCCCTTGTGGCCGGCCAGCAGTATGCCGACGGCGGCGCCGGCTGATATCACGATCAGCAGCGACCACAGGAGCATCCTGATGGAGATGATCGGCGAGTCTTTTACAAGTTCATTAGCCATACAGCGTTAGCCTTTGTCAGGTTGTCGACCCAAAGCCGACCTCAACTTAGCCAGCAAGCGCTGGCGATCCGGCCCTTCCAGTACAAATAGGAACAATCCAAGCAAGGCTGCAAGGGAAACAATCGTGCAATCGATCACCCACGACAGCCAGGAATCGGGCGGCAGAAGGGTCCGCATTGCCCAGGCGATAGGTACCGTAATAACGGCAGAAACAACAATCGAGCGGGATGCGTTCGCATAGAATTGCTTTGCCGGTCCGCCGATGACACGCTGGAAGACCAGCGGATAGACGACTGAGTATATGACCAGTTGTGGGATGGTGGTACCCCAGGCAACGCCGGTAATGCCCCAGAGGTGGATCAAGACTATCGACAGCCCGATGTTGCACAGAGCTTCGCCGACCAGGACATAGAAGACGATCTTGTGTTTGGAGAGGCCGTAGAGTATCGAGTTGGCAATCAATTGCGGGTAAGCAATGGCACTTCCGAGCATAAGGATTTTCAGCACGGGGATGCTCTCGACAAAGTCCTGGCCTACCCACAGCCGTATAAACGGCCCGCCGAAGAACACGACCGTGACAGCCACGAAGGCAGCGATGAAGTATAAGTACAGCATTGCCTTGCGGTAGATGGTCTGAATCCTTCCAAAATCTTGATGAGCCTCGAAATGGCTGATGGTCGGCACCAGGGGGACGGCGAGGATACCGATAACGCCACGAATCTTGGCTGTAATCGAGGACGATATGGCGTAGACGGCGACCGCTTCCATAGAGAGAAACCAGCCGATGACGAGATTGTCGGTATGGTAGATCAGGAAGTCCGCTATCATGATCAGGAAGGCGATTATGCCGTATCCGAACAGCAGGCGGTAATTCTCGCTCTCGATTTTTCCGAGTGTCAGGGCCATTTTCGGGAAGGCGCGGGCACGGTAGGCGTTGATGGACAACCAGTAGACCATGGTCAGGGCCAGAACGGCCCAGGCCATCGTCTGCAGCCCGCGGCCCAGTTCCAGCACCACCACCATTGTCAACGGCTCAAGGATGGCGCGTCCAACTCGGAAGTAGTTGCTGACATCGAAACGATGAAATCCACCGACTGCGGAAAAGGGTACGAAAAACAGGTTGGCGGTCTGCGCTATGCCGAGAGTCACCACCACCACTTGTGCAATGCGAAACATGTCCGGTTCGATCTGGAAATTCGGCAGTATGAGAAACGCCACAATGGGAGTCAGAATCAGGATGACCGTTGCCAGACCGGTATAAATGCGGACAGCGGCATTGTAGATACCGTTGACTCCATCCCAGTTTTCGGTAGCGTAGTACTTGGAGTAGTACCGCACCAGGGACTGCTTCATGCCAAGATTGGCCAGCGCCATATAGCCGATCAATGAAAACGAAAGCTGCCAGATACCGTACTTCTCCTTGCCGAGCATGGAGATCAAATATGGCGTGAACACCAGCGTGATACCGATGCTCAGGGCCGCGGTGATGTAGCTGGTGAAGGTGTTCTTGAAGAACTGTCTGATTACCGGAGTGGCCATAACTTATCTGCCTGCCTCTGCCGGCGACGGACCCGCCGGCGCCGCCAGCAGGC
Organism: uncultured Ignavibacteriales bacterium; assembly: GCA_964642435.1. GTDB lineage: Bacteria > Zixibacteria > MSB-5A5 > GN15 > FEB-12 > WJKG01. Next base: position 711 of record CAZXRO010000340.1, on the reverse strand, counting down.
GCCCGAGTGACCAATGCCAGTCTTCAGGTCCCCCGCCCCAGACGCCGGCCCGGGGGATTTCAAATCGCAAATCCTGTTCGATCGGATAACGACAGATCCCGTGACGAGTTGTGAATCCCATTGTATATCCCGCCTCTCGGGACTGCTGGACGGCAACATCATTGTATGACCCCTGGGGATAACAAATGGCAATCACCGGCTCGTTCAGCCTGCTTTGGAGTTTCTCCCTGGATTCGGCCAGCTCCCGAGCGACCTGCTCCCTGGATAGTGTTGCAAGCCGTCGGTGACTGGACGTGTGCGACTGCACGGAGATATCGCTACTGAGCAGTTTGCTGTGTTCATCCCAGTTCATGCAGTGAATGGCCGGTGGCGTCATATCGGGACAGCAGGCTCTGAGCCTGTCGACAATCGAAAGGATTTCATTGTCTTCGCACTTGTTCAAGGCGGTCACGATCCTCCTGGCAATACTTGCCCGTCCACCGCGGTCTGAAACATCCGCCTGCTGTAGTGCCGAACCAATGGACTCTGGCAAATCGGCAAGGCGGCGCATTCGTCCCAGGTCTTCTGTAGTCATGACAAGGAACATATGTCCCACCCAGACATGCCAGAAGAATTTGTCACCCTCGACGAAGTCCACTGGCGTGAATACCACCGCCGGCCAATGTCGCTCTTGCAAGGCCGGAAGTACATAGTCGACAAACTCAGAATCAG
>CAZXRO010000339.1:0-3109 GCA_964642435.1 uncultured Ignavibacteriales bacterium | reverse complement strand
CCAAAGGGAGCGGCCTTCCTATTCAGCCTCGATCAAGCCACGTGTGACTCAATCAGAGGTTGTCGATCGAATTAGCACGGTACCGGAGCCGGACCACCACCGAACAAGCTGGCGATCAGATAGCTCATGTCCGTAACGTTTGTCGAACCGTCACCGTTGACATCACCATGCTTCGCAAGACACGGAGCCGGACCACCCCCGAACAAGCTGGCGATCAGGTAGCTCATGTCCGTAACGTTGACCGCGCCGTCACAGTTCATGTCACCGCGAAGAATACAGTCAACCGGACCACCGCCACCAATACAGGCATCCGGATCAGCCATGCTGGCGTACCAGCTGTTGGCCGCATCGACTTCAGCCTGCAGGTCTGCCAAAGCACCGTTCTCGACACTGGTCATTACATACCAGAACTCAAGCGTGTCAGTGGCACCGATGTCGTAGCCGGGATGGAAGGTCATGACCATGTGAAGGTCCGTCACCTCGTCCTCAGCCGCGAAACCGCTACCGGTAAACATGTTCTCATACAGCTCGCCCGGCTCGAAGCCGAAGTCGTTGCCATACACGAGACTGTCGTTACGGCCGGTGTAGGCACCGTACGGAGCAGTACCCTGGCTGGTACCATTCACGAACCACTCCAAGAAGGCCATACCGCCAAAGCGGTTGGCGTTATCCTGACACTGAACACCAGGCTCAGCGGTCGCCGTATCGTTGGCCCAATCTACACCCTGACAGTAGATCAGGGCGCGGCTCGGATCAAAACCGCCATCGTTGTAAGAACCGGTATCTGACGGGATATCCCAGTCGATAGCCTCACCGATGATAACGCCATTGTGAGCAGCGCCATCATAGGAGAAGACTCTCAAACGCTGGACAACGAAATTGCCAGCGGCAGCATCCGGACCGTAGTAGGTCTTCTGCATACCGACCGTGGAGTCAGCCGTCACAAAGGTACCAGTGTGGTACACAGTGTAATCATCATTACAGTTCTGAGCCTCAACCACGTTCGTGTCAACCACACGCAGAGCCAGCTCGTTCAGCCAGCTGTTGCCAAAGATCGACCAGAACATGTTGGTGTCAGTACCGTTGACCCAGCCGATAACCGGGGAGGCATCATACAGGTAAATCTCGGTCGCGCCCAGCTTGTCGTCAGACTGGTCACAGTCAACATGGAAGAAGTCCAGATTGACTTCGCCGACACCCTGACCACCGCTGTTACCATTGGTGGCAACCTGTAGACCGTAGAAATCGGTCGCGCCCGGAGCCGGGTAGGTACCCGGCAGGTCGATCACGGCCAGTGTGTCGAACGCCGGAGCGATAATCGTGTCAACGACCAAAAAGTCGATCGGGAACACAAAATCATCGTTCGGAGCCGGAACGTTGGTGCTGAACTGCAGCTCACCATCGAGCGCTACAGCAGTACCGGAGCTGTTGACGATACCACCAATATTCAACTGGATTGTACCAGTCTCGGTGTTGATCAAACCGGCACTAACCGAACCACTAAAACCAACGACGCCCAGCCAGCCGCTCGGACCGGTGAGTTCGTTCGGGGTCACGGTATAGCTCAGGTCAGCGTTACCCGGGTTCTCGATCGTCAACGAAGTATCCAGCTGCACACCATGCTTGGTGTACGCCGGGAAGGAAATGGCGTTCATGGACAGGGAGATCTGCGGAGCCTCAATCTCGCTTACGCACGGAATGCGCATCCACTTAACCTCAGCCTCAGCCCAGGCACCTTCCTCCTGAACCGAACCACCAGCTTCAATGTCACGGATGTACTGAACATCCAGCCACCAGCCGTTGTTGTCCAGCGGCACACCTACCCACGCGGTGTTCTCGACACCGGACGGGAAAGTACCGGTCGCGTCGCTGCCGAACGGAGCCATCGACGGCCAGTTCTCAGCGTCACAGTAACCACCGGTCACGTCAGCGCCAACACCGCATAGCGGGGTGCTGGTAGCGGTAACGTTACGAGCCTTATCCCAGGTCACACCGTCGTCGGCGGAAATCGCAACATACAGGTCACCATTGGCAGAACCCTGCTCAAATCCGGGACCACCGATATCGGTATCAGCACCCCAGTAGGCACAGTCGTCCAAACGACCGGCCGGAGCATCGTTGTACTGCACAAAGATGACATACAGACGACCGTTACACTCGGACATCTGCGGCTTACAAGCCTGCATGTTCCAGGCACCCGGAGTACAGTACTCCTGGTCCCAGTTGGCATCGTGGACCGTACGAACAACCTGGTTCGTCTCGTCCCAGGTGAAAATACGGTTACGGAACAGACCAGCCTCGCCATTCTCAACAGCGTTGGCAGGCCAATAACGGGCCGGCCAGGTCACGTGCACGACATCGGAAGCATCGATGAGCACGTTAGCATCGGCATACGCGCGATAGCTGTCCTGGGACTCGCCCGGATAGTTGGTGAGGTTCTTCCGAGGATTCCAGGTCGCACCGGCGTCATCGGAAACCTGCAGATACACGTCGTTGTCCAACTGGTTCAGGCCACCCAAGCCCTCCCACGGCTCCAGCGGCGAACAGGTGTCGCACTCACCGTAAATGGCGGTGCTGGCCGTCCAAGCCATGGCAACCTTACCGGAGGTCTGCGAAGCATCGATGTCGAAGCTCAGCGTCTCAGTGGTGTCTACCACATACACGGCGGACGGGGTCGGCCAGGTCTCGGAGCCACAGTCACCCACGCGACGGAAATAGAAGATAGCGTGGGACTCGGTGGACGGCGGAGCCTCAGTAGCGGCAATATGCATGTAGGTCTGGCCATTCCACTCCTGCCAGGCAACCGAGGGCCAAATAGCCTCGTCGACACCCACACCCTCTGCTGTGAAGTGAGCGCCATTGGCAGCCTGAACATCATCCGGCACGCGCGAACGGCACTGGAAGAAGCCGAAGAACGGAGAGGCATCGTCCCAACCGGTGATGGAGTTAATGCCACCAGTCTCAAACTCATGCCCCCAGACAGTCATGCGGTTGTCGGACATCACACGAGCCGCCACATAACCGGCATACGTGTCCTGGTCCTGAATGTGTACAGAACCACCGGACAGATAAGAACCAGCACCGGCACTCCAGGCATTGTACTCATAGC
>CAZXRO010000338.1:0-3111 GCA_964642435.1 uncultured Ignavibacteriales bacterium | reverse complement strand
ACGACGAGTTCGCTGTACGTATCGGTCAGGGCATCGGATACCGGCAGCGAATCCTGCGGCCAGTAGGAGACCAGGTTCCAGTACTGGAACAGGTCAATCTGCTGTTCGGGATCGATCTTGCCGCCGCAGATATCGAACTCGACGGGGCAGTTGAGCTTTATCCAGTAGCCAAAGTGGTAGTCAACATCCCAGAGGGTGGAGAACTCCAGAAGGTCTGGATCATACGTCAGGCCGCCCTGATCGAAGCTCAGGATGACCTCGACGCAGGAGGCACCCTCGCCAAGCAGCGCGAGGAAGTCCTCGACAGAACCGCTGTATTGCTGGTTCCAGGAAATCAGGTGCCATCCGGCTTGCAGTTCGAACGGCTGGCAGTTGAAGAAATCGCATACTTCGACCATATCACCGTTGGACGTCCAGAAGACCTCGGGGTCGGTCTGGTATTCGACATCGTTGACCTTGAACGTGATCAGGTTGCCGGGTTCTGCACCCTGGTCGCCGGGGTTGTACGGTTCCTCGGCGTAGACGGGCATGAAGCCGAACGAACCATCCTCCTTGACGGTGTCGATACCGCACATGACGCCATCGGGATCATACGCCTTGATAATGTCGCCGGGCATGAGTGGCTCGCCATTGACGGCAGGTTCGGCGCAGAAGACATTGATCCATTCATTGGTGGGTTCGAAGGCGGTGTCCATGCTGATCACGACCGAGAACTCGCAGTTGGAGATTCCGCACTGGTTTTCGGCTGTGACCTCGAACGGGTACACACCCTCGTCGGCTGCGTAGAAGCACAGCGTGTCATCGGCCCATACGGCTCCGGAGACAAAGACATCATCAGCGCCGGTAATCGGGACCTCGATACAGACGGTATCCGGGCCGGACAGTTCAATTGTGAGCGGACCGCTGGGGCAGTCGATATACGGGGCGGTCTGGACGGCGTTTTCGGTAGAGATGGTTTCGGAGATGTAGCTCAGTTCGCATTGTTGGTCGGTAATCACTACATAGACCGAATCCGGGGCTTCCTCACCGAGGGGCACATCGAAGCAGATGATTTCAAGGTCGGCGGCCTCATCGAAGTCGCAGAAGAGATTAAGGAGCACGCCATCGCTGGAGTAGATTTCGACGATGGTGCGGGCCGACGTCTGATCGTCGCAAGGTTCGAGCTCGGGTGCGGGTTCGAAGAGGATATCCGGGTATACATCCCAGTTGATGACATTCAGGCAGTAGGTGGCTGTCGGAATGGACAACTTCAGGTCCTGAACATCCGTCAGTTTGGGCGAAGCCGCAGGAGTGATGCAATCGAGCATGACGATTTCAGGATCGGGCAGATCCGGGTAGCAGCCGAGGGTATCCTCGACGATGATCGTGTAATTGCATACCTCGGTCACGCCATCGAGCGAGTCCAGTGCAACGAATTGAATCGGGTAGGTGCCAGCCTGATCGTTGGCGGGGATCCACGAGAATTCACTGACGGCGGGGTTCCCCCACATCGGCAGTGGGGGCGTCATGGTAGCGCCTGAGGGCAAACCGGTGACGGACAGTTGCACATTGTCATCGTTGGGACCGTTGTCGACAGCCTGAACGGTAAACTGGATGGTTGCGTCGGGGGCCGTATAGATGGTATCGCTGCAGTTGATATCGCCGGCTGATACGAACTCCGGCGGGAAACCGGTCACGACAGTATCAATGGCGGAACCCTGCAATGCCCTGAGCAGGACCCCGGAGTCGAGGATATGATCGCCGGCATCGCACACCACGATTTTCAGGACGTTGCCGGTACTGCCCGGGGTGATGCTGGCAATAGTCTTCAGCTTGGCGGTGCTGCCGTCGTACTCCATACCGTTGGTCGGTGGTACCTGGACATTGCCACTGCTGAAGAAGGGGCCGTTGATGGTAATGGGGTTGCCCTCGCTGTCGAACGCGACCTGGGTGCCGTTGAGGTAGGCGCCAAAGACGTCGTTGTAGGCGCTTCCCACCCACTCCGGATACTCCTCGGAGCCGAAGACGAAATCGAAGGTAATGCTGCTGCACGCCGGGGTGACATCGAACACGATAGTCAGAATGACGGCGTCGTAGCTTGTGTAGCCGGGGATGAGCTGGTTGCATTCCGCACACCCGGGCAGACCGAAGTTGGTGCCGATCCCCTCACCGCTGTTGGGTGGCAAGGCATTCGTTACGGCGCCGCTGGCCAGGACAATGCCGCTACCCATGTTGAAGGGACCGCCGGTATAGGTTCCGGAGGCGGTGGCGGCCCCCTGCAGCGTCACGGAAGTGATAGTGATGCCGGTTCCGGGGACGACGAGCGCATCCATCAATTCGGCAGCATTGTCGTTGGCGCTGATGGTGAGTGCGTTTGGATCGGTCGGCATGGGACCGGGCACCTTGGGTTGTTCGGTACGTTCGGCCGCTGTCACGACGGTTGTTGCCATGATCATGACAGCCAATGCCAGCACCACACACAGTGCATTTTTCGAACTGTTCATAAACTCCCTCCTGTCAATTGAGAGCCACATCATCAACCGGTCTGCAGAATGGGAGCACAAGCGTCCCCGACCTGCGCGTCGTCATCCCGAGCTGATCGGCATAATGACATGGGACCGGGCCTTGGCGGCCTCGATATCAGTATTTCGGATATTGTTATGTTAGATTAGCAGCGTTCGTAACGCCTATTTAGTATGCGAATGGGTAATCTGATTGAGACGGTCGGAAAGTGGTCCTGCGATAATCCCATATCCGCACCGACGAGTTCGTCTTGGCACTACTCCTTTCGGTGGATGTAATATCGTTACAATTTTCTGCGGACGCTGCGAGGCTCAATCTGCGTTGTTGAGCACGGCCAACGACAGCGATCCAGATACTATCTTCAAGTAATCTCTTGTGAAGTCACAGTCTGCGATGAATCTCCTGCGAGAACGGTCAGTCCCGATGTGCTGACATCATCAAGCAAACACGGCGCGCGGCTGTTGTCAAGTGGTTTTGGAGCTTGCCTTGCCAACGCGGGTGTGCCTGTGTCGTTCGCCCTAGGTTCACCGGTGCAATTTTCGGGCTGTGGCTATTCCTTCTTGATGAATCGTACGTTCTCGGTCACCTGGACCTCGAAGGTAGCATCGG
>CAZXRO010000337.1:0-3157 GCA_964642435.1 uncultured Ignavibacteriales bacterium | reverse complement strand
CAACTCCGCCTGTACGTGACCCACGCGAACCGGCTCGGCCTCCAGTGGCCCGGCCACCACAACCATCAGCAACACGATAATCAGCGCGTGTATTTTCATGAACATATACCCAATTCCTTCAAGGGATCACGGAATGCAGCCAATAGCGGACAGAGACGCTCCATATTAGTGCCCCTTCAACACTTCACAGCCCGCTACGGTTCCAATCGACACGCCGCCGTACCAGAAACCCCGTTTCCACCCGGCGAAGCCCGGCGACGAGGCTAACTCGCTGACAAACAGTATCATAGCCCCTGCGTGTCCAGCCATCCACCAATACCCTTTGACATAATGTGTGGAACCAATCCCCAGCCGCTTCTGTTTACCCTGTGATGAACTATCGCTCCGGACATACACCAGCCCGCAGGCGCCTCCCGCTGGCAATACTGGCCGCCCTCTTCTTAGCGGCCCAGATCCTGACCACGGTTCCCGCCCTGGCCGCCACCAACGGCGCCGCCTGCCACTGTTGCTGTGCCTGCTGTCAGGCAACCGGTGATAGTAGCCCGACCGATACTGACCGGGCCATGAACCAGCGCTGCGGCTGCAGCATGGACACCTCAACACCGCTCATGCCGGTCACCAGCGAGTCCCTCGCCCCGTCAGGCAAGTCCGAATCACAGACAAGCTCCGTTCTCATGCAGCCCAACGCGATGCGTGAACTCGCGTCGATCCTGAGCACCAATTCGGTCGAAGGCCGATCCCCACCGGCCTCTCACAGCACCGTTCCGCTGTTTGTCCTCCACGCCTCATTCCTGATCTAACACCCCCAATCTCATAGTGTCTTGATTCACGTGCGGTCGCCATGCGTCGCACACAATTCGTCACTTCCTATGGAGGTACTCTATGACTTGGGGAACAACCATTTCTCTGGCGGCATGTTGCCTGCTGCTGGCCATAGCACCTGCTAAGGCGCAGGTCCAGCCGGAGACACTCGATCAACTCATCCACATGGCGCTTGAGCGCAACCCGGACCTGCAGTCCGTCCGACTGCAGACAGAATCCTCCCGGTTGGCAGCCAGGGCCGCCGGAGCCTTGCCTGACCCGCAATTGGCCCTCGGGATCATGAGCCTGCCGCACTCATCCCTGGCCCTCGATGAAACGCCCATGTCCGGCATACAGGTAGGTGTCACACAGATGATCCCCTGGCCGGGAAAACTGTCCGGCCGATCCCAAGTCGCCAATTTCCAGGCCCAGATTGCACAGCAACAGGCCGAACACACCGCCAATCAGATCATCCGCCAGGTAACCCAAAGCTACTACGACTGGATCTACTGGACCAGCGGCCGGCAAATCATACAGGACAACCTCGACCTGACCGACGCTATGATCAAGGTAGCCCGCACCCGCTATGCCAATGGCGATGCTACCATGCAGGAGGTGCTGCGCGCCACGAACGCTCATGACCGGCTTGCAAATCGCAACCGCATGTTTGTGCAATCGGCTCACTCCGCCCTGCTGGAACTGCAACGTCTTGTCGATGACACCACGCTTGCACTCGACCACACCCGTGCCTCACTACCCGGCATCAGCAGCCCACGTGACCGTGACACTCAGCTGCCCGTGACCGCCAATCCGTTGCTGCGCCAGGCCGACCTTGGTGTACATCGAGCCGAGGCAAGCCAACGTCTGGCCCGCGCCGCTTACTGGCCCGACCTCACTCTCGGTGTCGACTATCGCTTCCGCAAGGACTCCCCGATGGATCCCCTCGATGGGGAAGACTTCCTGTCCTTCCGCATCGGTCTCTCTCTGCCAGTATGGTTCTTCACTAACCAGAGACACCGCACGGCCTCGGCCGGTCTCGCCACACAGGCCTCCCGCGCTCATCGGAATGCCGTCCATATCCGCCTTGAAAAACAGGTCCGTGACATCCGCCAGATGCAAACGATGTTACAGGAGAATATCGAAAACTACGACAATGCCATCCTCCCACAGGCAAAAGCAGCCTTCCAGTCCGCACAGGCATCCTACGAGGTCGGAAAGATCGACTTCGATGCTCTCCTCGCCACGCAGCGTGACTGGCTCAACGCCAGCCTGGAGCGACTGGAACTCTTGCGAAACTACTACCACAAGCAGGCCGAACTCCAGGAAGTCCTCGGCCGCAACCACGAGGGGTTATGACCATGAGAACCATCACAATCGTAATACTCTGCCTGATCGTCGGCTTTGCCGCCGCCTGGATGGTGCTCGGACAGCCGGCGTCAGAATCTACCCACGGCCACGACGAGACCGCCACCTCCTCCACCCAACTCTGGACCTGTGGTATGCACCCCGAAATCATCTCCGAGGAACCCGGCGTATGCCCCATCTGCAACATGAACCTGACACCCAAGAAAGAGGCTGGCGCAGCAGCCAGCGGCGTCACCATTGACCCCGTCACGCGCCAGAACATGGGACTCGTCACCGTAAGAGCCGACTACCAGACCATCGAACGCCACGTGCGCGCCTTCGGCAAAGTAGCCTACCGCGAACCCAACCGACACAGCATCAACCTCAAGATAGGCGGATGGGCCGAACGTCTCTTCGTCAATGAAGTCGGCGAACAGGTCTTCAAAGGCCAACCGCTGCTCGAACTCTATGCTCCCGACCTCGTCGCCGCTCAACGCGAATATTTGGTCGCGTCCGAATCCCATGACGTCGCCGCCCTGACCGACCTGTCCGGGGCTGCCGCCGATCGACTTCGCAACTGGGACATCTCACAGGACCAGATCGACCGACTCACCAGCAACGAGGACATCATTCGCACCATGACCATCCGTTCCCCCTCCGATGGCTACGTGGTACGCAAAATGGTCGAAATGGGAGACCACATCGCCGCCGGCCGCGACCTCTATGAAATCGTCGACCTGTCAACCGTCTGGGTGATAGCTCACGTCTACGAGCAGGATGTCCCCTTTGTCTCGATCGGACAGCAAGCCCTGGTGTCATTCCCTAAATCACCGGGCGAGACCTATCTCGGACGAGTCGAATATGTCTCGCCCTTCCTCGGTAACGAACGACAGATTGAAGTACGCATAACCCTCGACAACGAACAACTCAGGCTCAAACCCGGCATGTACGCCGAGATCTCACTCCATCAGGAACTACCCGAGCAGCACCTCGTCATACCACGACGCGCCGT
>CAZXRO010000336.1:0-3157 GCA_964642435.1 uncultured Ignavibacteriales bacterium | reverse complement strand
TGGGTAAGTCGGCGCTGGCCATGAATATTGCGGAGCATGTAGCGATCGATCAGAAGCGGGCGGTGGGTGTGTTCTCGCTGGAGATGTCGGCGGAGTCGCTGGCTATGAGGCTTCTGTGTGGCCGGGCAAAGATATCGCAGCAGCGGCTGCGATCGGGCAAGCTGGCGGATCGGGAGTGGCCCAAATTGACGTATGCCTCAGGACCGCTGTCGGAAGCCCCGATCTATATCGATGACAGTCCGAATCTCACCAGCCTGGAGATGCGGGCGAAGGCGCGACGACTCAAGCAGCAGGCGGATGTGTCGCTGATTATCGTTGACTACATTCAGATGATGACAGCGAGCGGCCGGTTTGACAATCGTCAGCAGGAGATCGCCACGATTTCGCGCGGGATGAAATCGCTCGCCAAGGAACTCAATGTGCCGGTGATTGCCTGTTCGCAGCTTTCGCGTATGGTGGAGCAACGTGCTGGTGACAAGCGGCCACAGCTCTCGGATTTGAGGGAGTCGGGCGCTATTGAGCAGGATGCCGACGTGGTTGCATTCGTGTTCCGCCCGGAACACTACCTTGCGCACCTTGATCATAGCGATCCGAAGTTCCTGGAGGTAGAGGGCAAGGCGCAGATTATCATCGCCAAGCAGCGCAACGGCCCGACGGGCACAGTCAACCTGACGTTCCTGAAGGAATTCGCCCGATTCGAAAACATGGCACCGGGGTACCGTGAGGTGCCGCCGGGGGTGGAGCCGGTGGGCGGCGATGAGGAGACTCCATTCTAATGGAACCGGTTGAACGCGTACCAGAGATAGTGGGCCGGAGTGGCATGGGTGTAGTGTCCAAGCTCGGCGGTATTGCCATCATGTTCGGGCGGTTCGTGTTATCCTTGCGAAGATTGCACCATTCGCTGGGTCTTCTGGTGGACCAAGTGTACTACATCGGGACGAAGTCACTGCCACTGATCGCGATTATCTCGATCTTTGTGGGGGCCGTGTCGGCCTGGCAGGCGGCGTATCAGTTCACGTTTATCGGAGCGCCACTTCGGTATCTCGGTCACGCGGTAGGCAAGGCCGTGGTGATCGAACTGGCGCCCGTGCTCTCCTCGGTGGTGCTGGCCGGTCGCGTCGGGGCCGGGATCACGGCGGAGTTGGGGACGATGCGGGTAACGGAGCAGATCGATGCATTGATTTCGATGGGGATCAGCCCGATCCGTTACCTCGTCCAACCACGGATAATTGCATGCACGCTGATGGTGCCGTTTCTGGTGTGCTTTTCGATTTTCGTGGCGATTCTCGGCGGGTTGATCGTGTCGATGGTGGGCGTGGATATATCCTCGGAGATGTTTCTCAACGGGTTCAGGGATTCATTCAAGCTGCAGGATTTTATCAACGGGTTGATCAAGGCAGCCGTGTTTGGGTTCACCATCGGTCTGGTGAGTTGCTATGAGGGGTTTCACAGTAAGGGGGGTGCGCAGGGTGTGGGGCTGGCTACGACCAGTTCGGTGGTGATCTCTATGGTGATGATTTTGGTGTTCAATTTCGTGTTCGCGATCATCTTGTTCCGGTTATAGCATGGCGATAATCGAGCTGAAAGAGTTGCGCAAGAGCTTTGGTGACCTGGTCGTGCTCGACGGGATCAATCTCAGCATTGACAAGGGTGAGTCGCTGGCGATAATCGGCGCCTCGGGGACCGGAAAGTCGGTCATGCTCAAGCACATTATCGGCTTGATGGCTCCGGACAGCGGTCAGGTACTGTTTGACGGACGGGATGTCAGCAAGTTGTCTGACCGTGACCTGGTTGCGGTGCGGCAGCGAATTGGCATGCTGTTTCAGTCGGCAGCGCTGTTCGACTCCATGACAGTTGCGGAGAATGTGGGGCTGGGGTTGAAAGAATCTCGCGAGTATAGCAAGGACGAGATCCGTGACCGCGTTCAGGAGAAGCTGGACATGGTTGATTTGTCCGATGCCGGTGAGAAGCTTCCTGCCGAGTTGTCCGGAGGCATGCGCAAGCGGGTGGGGCTGGCGCGGGCAATTGCGAATGATCCGGAGATACTGCTCTATGATGAGCCGACTACCGGGCTGGACCCGATAACGGCAGAGATGATAAATCACATGATCGCACAATTGAATGAACGGTTGTCGGTGACCTCGCTGTCAGTGACGCATGATATGAAGTCGGCATTCGCTATTGCCGATCGGGTCGTCATGTTGCACAAGGGGCGCGTGCATTTCGACGGCACAACCGACGAGCTGAAACATAGCACGGACGAATATGTCCGCAATTTCATTCACAGCGCCGCGTATGATGCGTAGGGTATACCACCGCTAATGACTCCCCCGGCCAAGAAGACCAAAACGGCGTATTATTGCTCCCAGTGCGGCGCGGAACATCCGCGATGGCAGGGGCAGTGCCGTGAGTGTGGTGCCTGGAACACACTCATTGAAGAGCGGCTGCCGACCGGCAAGCAGCCGAGCGCCAAGAAGGCGGGGCCGGTTCGAACGCAGTCATTGGGGGAGATTGGGACCGAGACGCAAACGGGGCTGGTGAGTACCATTGACGAGTTTGATCGGGTACTGGGAGGACGATTGTTGCCGGGTGCGTCGGTACTGATTGGCGGTGAGCCGGGGATCGGGAAGTCGACATTGCTGCTACAGGCGGCCGAGGGATACTCGTCGCAGGGGATGTCGGTACTGTACGTGACGGGGGAAGAGTCGCTGCCGCAGATTAAGCTTCGTGCGAACAGACTGGGTGCCAAAGGGGAGCGGATCGAGCTGCTGAACTCGACCTCGCTGGAGCACATCGAGGCGGCGGTGGAAGGTGGGCCGTGGACGGTGGCGATTATCGACTCGGTGCAGACGACGGCGAGTGATGTGCTGGACTCGCCGCCGGGTACAGTGGCGCAGGTGAGGGAGTCGGCCAAGCAGTTGATCAAGCTGGCGCGCGAGAAAGACATGGCGTTGCTGCTGGTGGGTCATGTAACCAAAGAAGGTATGGTGGCCGGGCCGAAGGTGCTTGAGCACATGGTGGATACGGTGATGTATTTCGAGGGAGATGCGACCCACCTGTATCGGATTCTGCGGTGTACCAAGAACCGGTTCGGGTCGATCGCGGAGATCGGTGTGTTCGAGATGACGCCACAGGGCCTGGGTGAGGTGAGCAATCC
>CAZXRO010000335.1:0-3189 GCA_964642435.1 uncultured Ignavibacteriales bacterium | reverse complement strand
ATGTTCATCGCCAGCTGGGAGCCTGTCCTTATCCAGGAATGCCTGTTTGACGGAAACACAGGAACGCAGGGCGGCGCCATCGTTATCCAGGAAGGCAACGACATCACCATTGCCAACTCAACTCTGGTCAAGAACAGCAGTGGTATCACCACCATCAGTGGCTCTGAGTCCATTGCCGCAAACATACAATACTGCATCATTGCCAGTTCAACCGCCGGCCCCGGCATCTCATGGCTCGACGAATACTATGACATCGGTATCTCATGCACCGACATCTACGGTAACTCCGGCGGCAACTGGATCGGTCTCGCCGCCAGCCAGCTCGGAGTCTCAGGGAATATCCAGCAGGATCCTCAGTTCTGCGCCCCGAGCTCTCGCATCTACACCCTGTTCAATACCTCACCCTGCCTGCCCCAAAACAATGCCTGCAATCAACTCATCGGCCGCTACTCCGAAGGCTGCACACAATCCCTCGCATGCTCAGCCTACGCCATCAACGAAGACTCCGGCGCTGCACCTTACACGGCATACTTCCAGTCCAATGTTACCGGCGGCAGCCCGCCGTATATCTACTCGTGGGACTTCGATGACGGCTCCAACTCCAACGCCGCAACCCCGACCCACATCTTCCAGTTCGAGGGCAACTACACCGTCCGATTTGAGGTCACCGATCAGGAAGGCGAGTCCTGCGACCGGACCATCCCCGTCACCGTCACCGCACCTTTGACCTGCTCACTGGCCGTCAACACGTCCTCCGGACCGGCCCCCCTCGAGGTCACCTTCACCGGCATCGGCATGGGGGGAGAGCCGCCGTACTACTATGAACTGAGCTTCGACGATGGCTTCTACCTGTACGACGATTCCACCGTGACCCGCATCTTCGACTCTGTCGGCACCTACACCGCCACCCTCACCGTGTGGGATCAACGCGAGTACTCCTGCGAGTCCCAGGTCGAGATTACCGTCGCACCGGAACTGCTCTGCGATATCGTCGCCACTCCGGATTCCGGAGCCGCGCCGCTCGAGGTGACCTTCACAGCCACGCCAGCAGGCGGGGAAGAGCCATACACCTATTTCTGGACCTTCGGCGATGACTCCACCTCCACCGAACCCAGCCCGACTCACGTCTACGATACCGATGGTGCCTATGAGGTCACGCTGACCCTCTACGATGCTACCGAGGCCGAATGCACCTCCACCACGCAGGTCGTGGTCACCCCGGCCTTGAGTTGCCTGATCACCGCCGAGCCCGACAGCGGCACCGCCCCCTACGAGGTAGCCTTCGCCGCCACCGCCAACGGTGGCGAACCGCCCTATAGCTTCATCTGGGACTTCGGCGATGGTTCCATCGACAGCGCCAACACGCCATCGCAGTTCCATACCTATACCACGGCGGGAGACTTCATCGCTACCCTGCTCGTCACCGACTCCCGCGACTCCACCTGCGAATCCACGGTGAGCATTATTGTCGATGCGCCCCCGATGATGGCTATCACGCCCGATGCGCTCGATTTCGCTCTCGACCTCGACACGCTCGCCCTCACTATTGAGAATGCCGGCGATGGCATCCTCAACTGGCAGACCATTAGTGCACCATTCTGGCTTACGGTAACTCCCACGTCCGGCGCCGTGGCGGAGACTCCCCAGGTCGTATCCGTCATCGCCGACCGCCAGTTGCTCGACCCGGACCTCTATTCCGACGAGATCGGCTTCACCGACGGCTCAGATACAACCTGGGTTCCCGTCAGTATTGATATCGAATCCCAGCAAAACGTTATCACCATTGTCCCCTCGTTGCTGGACTATGGCTACGAGGACGCCGCGCTGAAGTTCAACCTCTGCAATGTTTCCGCATCCACCGTCTCATGGCAGGCTATCGATCTGCCCGAATGGATCTCATCCGTCAGCCCGTCATCAGGATCGATCAATCCCGACCAGTGTGTCGATGTCAACGTAACCGTCGACCGCTCCAACCTGTATCTCGGCGACTATGAGGACCGCCTGCGCGTTCGCACCAGCACCGACCACATCCTCAATGTCCGCCTGGCTATGTCCATTCCCCTGTGGAACCTCACCACCGGTCGCCATGGCGTCCAGGTCAACGAACCCATCTGTGTCACCTTCAACGGACTGGTCGATGAAGCCACGCTGGCCGCCGGCCTGCAGGTTTCCGGCGCCTCGCAAAGCCTCACGTGGGACCACACAACTGACCTGGTTGACGATAGTACCGTCTCCGTTATCTGCCTGTATCCATCCGATGAGTCCCCGTTTATGCCGCTTCAGGAAATCACTGTCGGCGGCGCGGGTTCCCTCACCGATGTCAATGGCACCCCCTATCTCACGCCGCCCGGAGAGCAACTGACCTTCGTCACCGGCGCCCTGGTATGGCCCGGCGATGGTAACGCCGATGGCGTCGTCGATGAGCGCGATATCCTGCCCATCGGCCTCTATTTCGGCGGCAGCGGCCCCGCTCGTGAAACATCCGGCATGTCATGGGCACCATACTATGGACTCGCCCACAGCGAAACCAGCTACTGGCAACCCTATAAAGCAGTCTACGCCGATGCCGATGGATCCGGAGTGATCGATACCTGCGATGTGTGTGCTATCACCGATAACTGGGGCGCCCAAACGGTCGGCGCACCCGCCACACCCGCAAACTCAACAGCGATAGCCTCACATATCCTCGGACGGTTGACGTCCTCAACGCTCCGATCTCTCTACCAGGCCGTCGGCAGTTGCCCCGAAAGCGCCGGCAAGGAGCACCTGCAGCAAATACTGGCCTCGCAACTCGAACATGCCTCCGACATGCTGCCAACCTCACCGCAGCTTTCCCAGAACTATCCGAACCCCTTCAACCCGACCACCACCATCGATTTCTATCTGCCGCAGTCGGCTCATGTCACATTGACCGTCTATAACCTCCTCGGACAGGAAGTCACCACGCTCTACAACGGCTACTGCCCACAGGGAGATCGTTCCATCCAGTGGGATGCAACCGACCGCGCCGGAAGCGCCGTCTCCAGCGGCACCTACTTCTACATTCTGGAGGTCGACAACAACACACGCCTCTCCGGCCGCATGATGCTACTGAAATAGCTACATCAAAGACATCGCCCGGTGCCCCACCGCTCTGCGGTGGGTTCTTGCACCCATGGAATGTAGTGACATGTAACCCGGTGCCCCACC
>CAZXRO010000334.1:0-3204 GCA_964642435.1 uncultured Ignavibacteriales bacterium | reverse complement strand
CCATCGGTGGTGACGCTGACCGAGGCTACCTCTGTGCCATACGGGATGAGGATTGTTGCCCCGGCCTGCGGAAGGTCGGGGTGACCGACAATGCCACCATTGGGCGCGTTGGCAATGTGGATTCGATCATACGAGACGCCATCGAGTTCCTGGGTCGTGAGAATGGGGCGTTCAAAAGAATAGCTGACCGAAAGGTCAGCAGCCAGTGTCGCCGCACCCGGGGCGAGCACCAGCAAAGCTGCTAACGCCAACAGTGAGCCAACGGCTCGTTTCGTTAACCTGTTTACCATGAGCGGGATCCTTGTGGTTTTAGAACGTGCGTGAGAAATCGACATCAGGATCGCAGAGGCAACCGTACACTCAGGGGAGCCGACCAAACGAAGCGATTCATATCTACCGTCCAACCCGCCAACCGCTCGCCAAGCCGGACCATGCCATGTGGGGGGACTGCCGGCTGCTGCCTTTCCTTGGAAATTGGTGTACTGACTCTAAGATAGGCACTCGATAATAATCGTCAAGCAAATCTACGAGTTCTGCTGCATTGATGGCTTACGTAGCTTGCCGCCGGGGAATCGGGTCGAAAAGCTCGTACTACTCTTGACATCCGCCGGGTGCCGGGCTATTGTCTGCGGTCCGAAAACGATGGAGATGGATGAGTATTGCTCCTCAAGTGCTTGATTCGGCCCCGTGGGGGGGCGGGCCGTGTTACCGTGCTGCGGTGCCTTGGCACAACGGCCTCCCCGTGCTCTGGTTGCCGCCTTGTCGCCGTTGGCCCTTCTCGTTGTAGTCAGGAGTCCAAATCAAGAGGCACTAAAGGTATGCGAATCTGTCACCGCCTGCGGTTGCGGCACAATTGGTTGAGAATCTCGTCCGTAACAGTCGCTTGAACCGGTACTACCGGATCGGGCAGGCTGACCTGTCGCTACAGCTTCTGAGCGAACAGTAAATGGTTGCTTGACAGAATGTTAACCTACCGATACCATCACCATTGGGACATGGATGAACTCGATTTACAAAGGCCGGGTCTGACTCTGCGCGTCACGCTCGTGGGGTTAGCCTCAGAGTAAGAAGGGTATATGTCCGAGCCTATCGAATTCGATGAGAAGGGAAACGTAGTCCTTCACATTAACTGGAAGGTTGCCTTCAAGGTGATCTTGATTCTCGGTCTGGCGGGCGGCAGCTACTTCCTGCCACTTCCCGGGCTCACAACAGCATCGCGGATCAGCCTGATGATATTCGTGGGGGCTGCCGGGTTCTGGGTCACCGAGGTCATTCCGCCGTTTGCGACAGGCATTGCGGTGATTGTCCTGAGTGTCTATGCTCTCGGTGCGCCCGGCGGGCCAATGGAGCTTTCGGGATCCGGGTTGGAGACCAGCTATCGGATGTTTCTCAACCCCATTGCGTCGCCGGTGCTGGTCTTGTTCTTCGGTGGTTTCATCCTGGCCATCGGGGCGGCAAAGCACGGGTTTGATGTTCGCCTGGCGAAGATCTTCCTGAAGCCGTTCGGGACGCGTCCGAAGATGGTCCTGCTCGGCGTTATTCTTATCACCGCCATGTTTTCCATGTTCATGTCGAATACGGCTACCACCGCGATGATGGTTGCCATTCTCACGCCGCTGTTTGGACGGTTTGAGGGGCGCGATCCCTTCAAGAAGGCGCTCGTTCTCTCGGTGCCGTTTGCGGCCAATATCGGGGGGATCGGGACGATCATCGGCACTCCACCCAACGCGGTCGCTGCATCGGTACTCGGCAGCATGGGGGCGCGGATTTCGTTCTTTCAGTGGATGATGATCGGTGTACCGATTGTCATTGTTCTGCTGTTCTTCTTATGGGTGCTATTGCTGAAGGTCTTCAAGCCGCGCAGTGAAGAGTTTGAGATCCTCTTTCCGGAAGACATGCGCATGACCTGGGATTTGTTGATCGTTGTCGTGACCTTTGTGGTGACGGTGCTGATGTGGTTGACCGAGCCGCTGCACGGGATCCCCTCGGCTGTGGTGGCGCTGCTGCCGATCTTTGCGTTTACCGTGTTCGGTATTCTCGATCGAGAGGACTTGCGCAAGGTCGAGTGGCACGTGCTGATCCTGATCGCGGGTGGCATGACATTAGGCGTAGCCATGCAGCAGACAGGGCTGTCCGAGGTCCTGGTCGGTATGGTGACCTCTGCCGGGTTGTCGCCGGTCCTCTTGCTGATCACGATGGCCATATTCGGAATTGCCATCTCCAATTTCATGAGTAACACGTCGGCGGCCAACCTGCTGATTCCCATCGTGGTTGCGCTCGGAGTCATTTCGCCGAAGGTGGGCGCGCTGGCCGTTGCCATCGCCTGTTCTTTGGCTATGAGCCTGCCCATCTCCACGCCGCCCAACGCGATTGCTTTCGCCACGCGCGCTATCACCACCCGGGACATGGCCAAATATGGTACCTTTGTTTCGATGGGGGGGATACTCTTGCTGATTGGTCTGATTCTGCTCCTGCAGCAGGTGACGGATCTGCTATAGCTGGATATGTGTTTTTACACAGCGCACTGATAGAGAAAGGCGGATGGCTTTGTAAGTCATCCGCCTTCTTCAATTCACTTGATGGGGTTGCTCAGGTGCCGATCGTCCAGCTGGCCAGATATTCCTTCTGCTCTTTGGTCAGCCTATCGATACTGATATTCATCGACTTCAGTTTCAGCCTGGCGATCTGCTCATCGATCTTCTCCGGCACAGTGTACACCTTTGGTTCGAGCTTACGGTGATTCTTCACGACATGTTCCGCCGACAGCGCCTGGTTGGCGAACGACATATCCATGACGATTGCCGGATGTCCCTCGGCGGCCGAGAGGTTGATCAGTCGTCCCTCGGCCAGGATGAACACGCGCTTTTTGCCCAATGTGTACTCCATGACATTGGGGCGCACCTCGCGGCGCTTCTTCGCGGCCTTGGTTAGAGATTTCATATCCAGCTCGACATTGAAGTGTCCGCTATTGCAGACAATAGCACCGTCTTTCATTTTCTTGAAGTGTTCGAGCCGCACGACGTTGATATCACCGGTCACCGTGATAAACAGATCACCCATCGCGGTCGCCTTGCTCATCGGCATGACCAGGAAACCATCCATGGCTGCCTCGAGCGCCTTGACAGCATCGACCTCGGTCACGATAACGCTGGCGCCCATACCCTTGGCGCGGATGGCCAGTCCCCGACCACACCACCCGTAGCC
>CAZXRO010000333.1:0-3206 GCA_964642435.1 uncultured Ignavibacteriales bacterium | reverse complement strand
AAACGTTTCCCAAGATCAGATTGCTTGTTTTCATACCACCCTGCTGAAGCTGTCCGACATCAAGGCAATCGCGGAGCTGTGTGGTAGCGATATCCGGTTGGTGGTGGACAATACGTTTGCCACTCCGATGCTCCAACGACCGCTTGAGCTGGGAGCCAATATTGTTGTCCATTCGACGACTAAGTACATCAGCGGTCATGGCGTCGCGCTGGGTGGCATGGCTATTTCCGCCGATGGCGATTTCGTTGACAACCACCTCTATCCCGCAATTATTGACACCGGTGGCAATCCCTCACCGCACGATGCGTGGCTAATCAACATGGGACTGAAGACACTCGCCATCCGCATGGAGCGACACTGTCGCAACGCCCTGGAGATTGCTCACTGGCTGGAAAGCCATCCGAAGGTTCAACGAGTGTGCTATCCTGGTCTGCCGTCCCACCCGCAGAAAGAGCTTGCCGAGCGCCAGATGGATGGTTATGGCGGGATTATATCATTCGAAGTCGAAGGTGGGCTGGAGGCAGCCCGACGGGTTCTGGACAATGTGCGTCTGTGTACTCTGGCAGTGTCGTTGGGCTGCGTTGACTCACTCATTCAGCACCCGTATACAATGACCCACAATGTCGTCCCCAGCGATATCAAGGATGCCCTGGGAGTTTCCAAGGGCTTGGTGCGACTATCGGTAGGGATTGAAGATGTAGGGGACATAATGGACGACCTGGACATGGCTCTATCGCACACATAGGCCCGATAAAGTTGGTGACATGAATGGCTAAACATACTACTCTTTCTGTGTACTTGATGAGTGTCGTTTCACGTGCTTTACAGCAGTCGTCAGAGGAAGATCGGGGTGAGTACAGCTTCCCTGCCCACAATTGAGCCCGGTAATGTTTCGGACTTAGCCAAGGTGGCTTTCGATGTTGCCGTAATCGGCGCTGGTCCGGCCGGCAGTTCAACGGCTATTCATCTGGCGCGGCAGGGACACCGTGTGCTGATCGTGGATCGCAAGGCATTCCCGCGCGACAAGCCTTGTGGAGACTGCCTGCTGGCCGATGCTCAGCGCAGCTTGGCAGAACTGGGTGTTATCGAATCGGTGATTCGGGTAGGTCGAGTCCTTGACAATGCCATCGTTTCGAGTCCCTCCGGCTACACGTTCGATGTCCCCGGTCTCTATGTTACCTGTACCCGCGAACGACTGGACACGATTGTACTGGCTCAGGCGACCGGCGAAGGCGCCATCTTCGCCGTAGCCGATGTTGATAGCATCTCTGTCAAAGACGGTCAACGGGTCTGGTGCCACGATCGACTCACCGACAGCTCGTTCTCTGTACCCCTGGCGGTGGTCGCTACCGGGTACCACGCCTCGCTGGCCAAGGCAGCCGGCTTCCTGCATGATCCGACGCCCTATGCCATCGCCCGACGTCGCTATGTTCGCAGCAGTTATCCGCTCGATAAGATGGTCCTGATGTACGGCAAGCGGATTGCCCCCGGCTACATGTGGATCATACCGGTGGGCGAAGAATTGTACAATGTCGGGTGTGGCGTTATCAATCTGCCGCATATCAATACTTCGCGTCTTCTCCGGCAGGCGGAGCAATTCATTGCTGAGGAGTCGGAGCACGGTCGTCGGCTGATTGCCCAGGGGGAGCCTGTGACACCGACCCACGGCGCTGCGTTGCGCTGCCAGTTGATAGGTATGCCGCCTGTCTCAAAGGGACGAATCCTGGCGGTCGGCGAGATCATGGGGACCACGTTCCCTTTCACGGGCGAGGGGATCGGCAAGGCCCTGGAGTCCGGAAAGCTTGCGGCCACCGTCATTGATCGTGCCATTCGGCGGCAGAACTACCATATTGCCAGTGACTACTCCACTGTTGTCGATACCGAGCTTCGGCCACAGTATCGTGGATACATACGCGCCCAGCGCTGGCTCACACGCCCGGCAATCAATGATTTTCTGGCAAAACGCCTGCAGCAGAGTCCCTACCTACAGCAGCAATTCGCACATTTCATGGCCCAGACGGGTGACCCTCGGCGGGTGTTCGCCCTGGGGGAGATTGTGAAGTCATATTTTCGGTAGGTGGGGGGCGAGAACCAAATCAGTGACCGATGAGTTCCTTTCCGATCATCCCTACAGCAAAACCGAACACAGCACCCAATGAGGGCATCCAGTGACGACGCATCCTGGACTGTGGAGCGATATCCTGGAAGATCAGATAGAGAATACCGCCCGCGGCGCAGCTCATGATGACCCCCGAGATCGCCGCGTGGCCTCGGAGAAACAAATAGCCGATCCCGGCGGCAATCGGTCCTCCCAGGCTGACACCTGCCAGGGCCAGCAAAATGCCCCGAGTGGAGGCCCCGCTCTTTTTGAACTCTCGAAAGGAGTTGAAGCCTTCGGGAAGATTCTGAGCTCCGATAAACAGCGCCAGCAACATACCGAGACGGCGATTCTCAGCAAAGACAGCTCCAAGGGTAATCGCCTCGGGAAGGAAGTCCATCAGCATAGCCATGAACTGCGCGCGGGATCCTGTGCGGCGCGTGATGAAACTGTCCAGGATCGCGAATGCTGCTCCTCCGAATATGAACGCTGCCGTTAGAGGAATCGGTGAAAGAACGTTCATGGCTTCGGGAATCAAGGCCAGTGCCACGGCCGCCACCAGGATGCCACCTCCGAACGAGACCACAGCATGAACAAGTTCACGTTTGACCTGGGTATCGGGGGTGCCTTCAATCCGTGCCAGAGCACCCCCAGCAAACGCCGCGAGACCGGCCAGCCAGGCCGCCGCGAGCATGGTAATGACTGGATCCAGTAGCCGCCTCCAGTAGCTACAGCGCAATCCGCCCGCGTGCCTGACTGAAAGCATCTCACATTACAGGGCACAATGAGTTTCACAGGGAGAAGGCGATTTGCAGGCCCCCTGTTCACATTCACAGGCGATTGCGCGCGGTATTCATTTGCCGGAGGCCGGACTCGAACCGGCACGGCCCAAAGGGCCAAGGGATTTTAAGTCCCTGGTGTCTACCAATTCCACCACTCCGGCGGTCTTGAGAAAGGTAGGCAGATTCTTGAAATCTGGCAATAAAGAATCCCACGCTAACGCGCGGGGGCAAAGTCTCTACAAAGGTAAGGACGAGCGAAGGCTACTCCGCCCGCCCACCGAGTCACATATCTTTTCAGCTGCCGATCGGGAAGCTGGCGCCGACCG
>CAZXRO010000332.1:0-3226 GCA_964642435.1 uncultured Ignavibacteriales bacterium | reverse complement strand
CAAACCAGTTTGTCAACAAGCCGCTCAGGCAGACGCTGGTTCTGGGCACTATTGCTCATCAAATTCCCCCATGACACGATATTTCTCAAGCCGTTCAACCAGAAGCTGGTCGACCGGCAGTTTCTGCAACTCTTCCAGTGCTGCGACAATCTCGGCCTTGACCAATTCAGCGGCACGCTGCGGGTCAGTGTGTGCCCCCGACGGTGGCTCGGGAATCACCTTGTCAATTATCTTCAAATCAATCAGATCACTGGATACGACCTTGAGAGCCTCCGCCGCCTCAGGAGCATGGGCATTGTCTCGCCAGAGAATGGCAGCACAACCCTCCGGAGAGATGACCGAATACCAGGAAAACTCCAGCATCATCACCCGGTCTCCAATGCCGACTCCAAGCGCACCACCGGAGGCGCCCTCTCCGATAATCACAACCACTATCGGCACTCTCAGGGTAAACATCTCGCGGATGTTGCGAGCGATCGCCTCCGCCTGACCACGCTCCTCAGCACCGATTCCCGGAAATGCGCCCGGGGTATCGATCAGGATGACTATCGGGGCCTCGAACTTCTCTGCCAGGCGAAACAGGCGCAGCGCCTTGCGATAACCCTCAGGATGGGCCATACCGAAATTGCGGTATAGCTTCTGCTTGGTGTCGCGGCCTTTCTGTTGCCCCACCACCATCACCGGCTTGCCATCCAGATGGGCAAAACCACCAACCATCGCCGGATCATCGGCATAGCCACGGTCTCCGTGCAGTTCAACGAAGTCGGTCATCATCATCCGAACATAGTCCAGCGTATACGGCCGCTTCGGATGCCGCGAAAGCTGAACTTTCTGCCAGCGCGTCAGATTCGAGTAAATCTCCTCGCGCAGTCTTTCCAGCTTCTTCTGCAGCGAAACGATTTCGCCATCGAACTCGATATTCTCTCCGACAGAGAAGTCCTTCATGTCGGAAATCTTCTTCTCCAACTCGACAATCGGTCGCTCAAACTCCAGTACCGGACCATCACTCATAATTTGCTACCACAATAACTTACCGCCCGCCCGCCAGGTCCTTTTCCCGGCGCGCTCTGGCATTGCTGATAAAAATATAGAATACAGTCAAAATCACAACCATAAAAATGAGCAGCAGACCAAACACAATCAGGCGGTTCCAGTAGTATCCCGCCAGGGCAAACCCGCCAAAGACAATCTGCAGCGCATAGAATACAAGAATCACCCGCCCTCTGGACAACCCCATCATGCTCAGGTAGTGAAACAGGTGCCGACGATCCGCCTTGTACACTTTGCGCCCGCTCGCCAGACGGCGGATCGTTGAGGACAGCGTTTCCAGAAGCGGCACTCCGAGTGCCAGCAGTGGCAGGTACAGAGCTGCGACAGCATATGATTTCACCGAAACCGACAATGAGAAGACGGCGAAGTAGAACCCCAGTTGCATAGCCCCGCTGTCGCCAAGAAAGATCCGCGCCGGGGGACGATTGTAATAGAGGAACACCAACAGGAAACCGACCATACCGGTCACAAACGCCAACACTCCGCCGGCCTCATATAGCCGACCGAGAAACAGCAGAGTTACGGCACCAATCAACGAAACACCACCTGCAAGGGCATCGAGGCCATCGATGATATTGATCGCATTGGTCAGCCCGACCACCCACAGCACCGTGATTATCAACGACCAGTTACCGATATCCAGGCTTCCCCAGGGCGTGGAGAGCAACTCGACCCGCACGCCGCCGGTATACACCAGCAACGCCGCGGCCACCTGGGCCAACAACTTGGTACCGGCTGACAGTGACTTCAGGTCGTCAGACAAACCCACGAGAACAATGATCAATGCCCCCGAGAATATGTATGGCCAGGAAGGAGCCAGGTCAGAGAACGTATCAGGAAACACCAATCCGCCAACAGCCACAGCCACCCATACCGATGCGAACAGTGCGATACCGCCGAGGAACGGCGTCGGGTGGTCGTGGCGCTTGTGCTGGTGGGGTTGATCGAGCAAATTGTGGCGATGACCGAGGCGAATAAGCCACGGCAACAACACCAGCGAGATCAGAAACGCGATTGCGGCGGTTACTGCCATTGCCAGATAGCTCATCTTCTCCCCCGATTGCTCACCGACTCCAAGACCGCCCGAACCGTGAAGTTGATGATCAGAAAGAGCGGCAGCAGCACCACGGTAAATCCATTAGGATAGTGCTTCAGGAAGTACGAGAATACGGAACGATGATGATACCAGTTCCGTTTGAATGCTCCGGTAGTACTTCCCTTTCCCCAATGGTGCACGCCGCCTGCGTCAGGGACAAAGACATTAACGAACCCCGACTGCTGCAGCCGGGCGCACAGGTCGGTGTCCTCCATGTACATGAAGAAGCGCTCATCGAATCCATGCATTTGCTCGTAAGTGGAGCGACGGATCATCATCACCGTGCCCGCAATTGCCGGTACCTGAGTAGTTGTCTTGAAATCCCCGAGCGTATACATTTGAATTCGCCCAGCCAGCCGCCCCAGCATTGACCCGCGTGAGAACAGAATATTGCCCGGTGTTGGCAATCGGCGACAGGTGGCATGGAAAGTGCCATCATCGTGTCGAAGCCGCGCTCCGGCCACTCCACAGGCAGGGTACACTTCCCAGGCCCGAAGCAAGTGCTTGACAGCGTCGGCATCCAGCAACACATCGGGGTTGAGAAACAGCAGGGTGTCGCGGGTGGCAACCGTGGCGCCCTGGTTGGCGGCAGCAGCAAAGCCGCGGTTTGACTCATTGGCCAGCAATACCACATTTCTCAGAGGAAAGAACTCCGCCGGCGAGGGTAGGCGATGCGATGCGTTGTCTACCACAATAACCTCGTAGTCCGAATCTCTCAGCGACAAAGACAGGCTGTTGACGCAAGACGCGAGATACTGCTCAGAGTTGTGTGTTACTATGATAACTGAAATGCCGGGGACAGCCACACTGCCTGCGCCTAATTGAGTTGCCCGAGTAGCGCCTTAAGTCGCAGCCACCAGACCATCCAGATGGCCTCGCGGACAATGCGCTTGGACATCTTTGACTTACCGGCCATGCGATCGACAAAGACGATCGGGATCTCTTTGAATTTGAATCCGTGCTGCCATGCCCGCAGGGACATCTCGATCTGGAAGGAATAGCCACTGGAATGGACACGATCAAGATTGATCTTCTCAAGCACCTCGCGTCGCCAGCACTTGAATCCGCCGGTGGCATCGC
>CAZXRO010000331.1:0-3239 GCA_964642435.1 uncultured Ignavibacteriales bacterium | reverse complement strand
ATCTCGACAACGATGTGTGGTTTGACGACAGCGTGCATCATCACCAGATCTGGTATTGGGCATCGCATACGCTGTTCTGGCTGGATTACTACCTGAGCGAGGATCACGATAGTTTCCGTCCGCCCGAGCCATTTGGCATGGAAGAGATGGATCCGGCGGGCGTGATGCCGGCTCGGGCATACTCACGTGATGAGCTACTGACGTATCTTGCATATTGCCGAGAGAAGTGCCTCCGGACAATCCGAGAGATGACACCGGAGCGGTCACGAACTTCCTTCGGCGAGCGAAGAATCACACAGGGCGAGTTGCTGTTGTACAACATGCGGCATGTGCAGCACCATGCCGCGCAGCTCAATCTGCTGCTTCGGCAGCGAGTTGGGCAGGCGACACAGTGGGTCGGGCAAGCGGAAGCCGGGTTGGAGGGCTAAGGACTCCACACCCCGGAGGGGTGGGCACCGGACACGTTAGTAGTGCCGGATGGCTGGGGCATGCCGGGAGGCATGCCTCCCACATGAACATGAAAGGCAGAATCCGAAGATGGATCCTGCCCTGCATTGCCATTTCCCATACCGACGAGGTGGGGGCACGTCACACTTGCAATACTTCCCTTGGAGGGGTGTGGCGCTGACGTTGTTGCTCACACTCCGAGTCTTTTGAGCACCTTCGGGATATCGTTGAAGGTCTTGCAAGGGTGTGCGCCCGCCTTCGCGAGAGCATCGAGCTTCTCCCTCGCCGTACCCATTTTGCCCTCGACGATGGCACCGGCATGACCCATTCGTTTGCCCGGAGGGGCAAACATGCCGCCGATCATGACAAGTACGGGGGTTTTCATCTGGCCGATGCGCTCGCAGGCTTTCTCCTCGTAGACGCCTCCGATTTCCCCACACATGACGACTGCTTTGGTGTCCGGGTCTTCTTCGAACTTCCAGAGGATTTCATCGAAAGTGCTTCCAAGCACGGGATCGCCGCCGAGTCCGACGCAGGTTGATTCGCCATAGCCGGAGCGGGTGAGCGTGTCGGCGACGTAGTAGGTGATCGAGCCGGAACGACTGACGGTGCCGACGCGTCCGGGCGAGAAGGCGATGTCGGGCATGATACCCAGATTGGCCTGTCCGGGGGTAATAATACCGGCAGTATTGCCGCCAATGACGGTAGCGCCGTGGGCTACCGCCTCGCGACGGACGTGGAGCATATCGTGGATGGGGATATGCTCGGGGATAACGACGAGGAACTTGATGCCAGCGCGGATGGCCTCGATGGCGGCTTCCTTGACGAACTGTGGGGGCAGGAAGATGACGGAAACATCGGCCCCGGTCTGGTCGACACACTCGGCGACGGTGTCGAAGACGGGGCGATGATGTACTTGTTGACCACCCTTGCCGGGGGTAACACCGCCGACGATATTGGTGCCATAGACAATCATACGTTCTGAGTGAAACTTGCCAGCGCCGCCGGTGATGCCCTGGACCATGACCTTGCTGTCTTTGTTGACGAGAATAGCCATCAGTTACCCCCTTCCGCTTGCTGAGCCAGTTCGACGGCACGTTTGGATATGTCCTCGATAGGTGTCTCGATGCCGTGCGCCTCGATGTTCTTGAAAAGTTCGGGGTTGGCTCTTTTCTCCTGGTCGAAGAGCCTGACGCCTTCCTCCCACATGTTTCCGGTCATGCGCATCACCATCGGTTTGGACAGGCCGTGTTCCTTGAGGAACATGATCACGCCCTTGGCGAAATCATCGCAGCGGGAGATACCGCCGAAGCGGGCGCCGAAGATGGCCTTGACGTTGGGGTTTTCATCGAGCAGCACCAGCATCTTGGAGATGCGCACGGGCGAGGGGCCGCCGCCTGAGTCCATGAAGTTGGCGGGTTTGCCGCCGTAGTAGTGGATGAAGTCGTTACCCATGATGCCGAATCCGGCACCACCGGGGAACATGCCGATATTGCCCTCGAGGTCGAGGTACGGGATGCCCCACTCGTTGGCCTGGCGCTCGCGGGGGGTCATCTCCCCTTCCTCGTGACGGTCCGCAATGCCCATGTCCTTGAGGTCGGGATGGCGGAAGACAGCATCATCATCGAGTGAGACACGGCTATCGGCGGCAATGAGTTTGCCATCATCGGTGAGCACCAGCGGGTTGATTTCGACAAGCTTGGCATCGTAGGCCTTGAACATCTTGTGAAGCTGCTGGATGATGCGGGCGCCCTCTTTGAGCAGGTCTTTCGGTATACCGATTTGCTTGGCGAGCGCGAGAGCATCGAACGTGTACAGCTCCTCAGCGATGTCCATCGAGAGGCGGTGGATCCAGCGCGGGTTCTTGGCGGCGGTTTCCTCGATATCGACTCCGCCTTCACCGGAGCCAATGACCACGAGTTTGTAGTTGGCGCGGTCGATGGTGACGCCGAGGTAGTACTCCTGTTTGATAGTGAGGGCGGGTTCGATCAGGATGCTGGAGACGGGGTAGCCCTTGATGGTGAGTTTGAACAGATCCTTAGCGGTGGTTTTGGCCTCATTGGAGCCGCCGACGACTTTGATGCCGCCTGCCTTTCCCCGGCCGCCGGTGAGGACCTGGCTTTTCAGGACGACGGGGGCGTCCATCTGACTGACAGCCTCGAACACCTGATCCGGTGTTTTGGCGAGTTTGGAGAGCTGGACGGGGATATCAAATCTGCCGAACAGCTGTTTTCCTTCGAATTCGTAGAGTCTCATGGGTTTTGTATATCTATTTGTGGTTCATTTTGCTTCGTCTTTGGTCGGTCACAGTGGCCAGTTGTTGAAACCTCGCCTCGCGATTCGCCTTCGGTGAACAGGTGTTTCTACCTGCAGAAAAGGCGCGGGTCTTGGCCATTTGGACCGGATTAGGCCAATTTAGGGATTGGGGGCGAAAAGTCAACGAGAGTTGGGAAGACTGTCAAAGCACGAAGGCGTCGCTAAATCGCCGTGTCGCTGGTTGTCGGCGGAATGCCGACATTGGCTGACGGTGAGTGCTTTCAAGGCGATCAATGATGATCGGTCGGGAGACGAAGATCGAGCGATGGGGCCATATTCGCTTGACCGGATTGCGTGTGCGGAGTATTCTGAGGCATCAACCGGGGCTGGATGTCCAGTCTTCAAGCGAAAGGGAACGGGCTATGTTTAAACGCATCGGGTTGGTCTGTATTGTCATCATGCTTCTGCTTGCCGGCAATGCGCTGGCATTCGATGGTGAGCGCAAGGGGTTCGTGCTGGGATTGGGGATGGGGGCG
>CAZXRO010000330.1:0-3242 GCA_964642435.1 uncultured Ignavibacteriales bacterium | reverse complement strand
CTTTCTATCGTCGCATCCAATAACAAAACAATCAGATCACGGGCATGTTCACACCGATTGAAAACCCGTACAACAACAATGACGAATCATGCTGCTGTAACGTGCATTTGCTCGGGCATAACCTCACCCTCTGCAAAAATAGGCGCACCACTCAAACGAGTCAATGAAAAAAGCCTGTACCTGAAATTAAAACTCTGCAAGGGGTATAATCTTACGGCAGATCCCAGGTACCAAAAAGAAGAATGCGAACCAGATGTGGTCCGCATTCCTCAATCCATCAGCTATCGCAGATACTGCGCCTTACTTGCTCGGCGGGGGCGGCCCACCACTAAACAGGTAAGCCACAAGATAAGTAACATCGTTGACATTGATGGTGCCGTCACCGTTGACATCGCCACCATTAGCATCGACCGGATCTCCACTGCTGAACAGGAAAGCCACCAGTCCCGTCAAGTCTGATACGTTGATAGTGCCATCGCAAGTAACATCACCGTGCGCGCAGCCACCGACATTCAGGATGCCCGGCTCGAAACACGGGAAGTAATCTCCCCAGATCGTGGAAATCTCGGGATTCTTACCCGAGGCCGTGACTGTGTCAATGGCCAACTCACCCTCGGCTCCCGATGGAATCGAGATATGCAAGTACATCACCACGCCGGTGTCGGCGGTCAGATACTGCGACTCGCCCTCAGCACTCGACTCCAGCAATATCGAATAGCGCCCGAAAAAGCCGTCATAGGCATTCAACTGAACACTCTCGAAATAGTCCGCCCGGGTGCCACTCACGGTGGCATACGGAGGAACCGGCTGAGCCCCGCTGATGCCGGTGAGCTTGAATGCAAACTGGATAGATTTTACCTGCTGCGTGTTGTTCAAGTACACCGGGACCAAGGCCGTCTCTCCGGGGTTGGCGTCCATTGTGTCAATACGAATGGTATCTGCGTGGGCCCAGATATAATGCGGCTTGATCTCCAAACCGTCACCAAGAGCATGTCCGACATCGGCACTCAGGCTCACCTGGTACAGACCGGGAGCGGTGTAAGTATGAATCGTATTCTGATCAAAAGAACTGCCACCATCACCGAAGTCCCACTCCCAGGCACTCGGCGAGCCTGCCGTCAAATCAGTGAAGTTGACTTCCAGGGGCACGTTGCCCGTTTTGACGTCCGCTTCAAACTCGGCGTGCGGCAACGCAGCCAGGGCGTTACCAACATTCAAACGACCGGTGCCCAGCTTACCGAGATATGACGGATTGACAGCATAGATATCATCGGTCGTGTTCAAGAGTATCGAATCGACCTGTGCCTTAGTGAGACTCGGCATGGCCGAACGAACTAACAAGGCACCACCGGCCACCATCGGACAGGACATCGAGGTACCCTGGTAGCTGGCCAGACCCGGTGAATACTCATTCGACACCGTCGACAGGATGTCCACTCCCGGCGCCGAAATGTCAACCCAGAAACCGTAGTTCGAGAAGCTGGCCTTGTTGTCAGTCTGCTGAGTAGCGGCGACCGACAGTACCGTCGTATAAGGATCGGAATCAAGCCAATCACTGTTCTCGTTGTTATCGTTGCCAGCGGCATGCATAACGTTCACGCCGCTGTCTGCGCAAAGCTGCATCCCCTGAGCCATATAGCTGTTGTACTGCGAGCCCCAACTACAACTGATGACGTCGACACCGTTCTCTACCGCGTAAATGATCGCCTCACCACAATTGTTGGCATTGAGATAGCCGTTGCCATCAGTGCCGGTAGCCCCCGCGCGAAGACACATAATCCTCGCACCACGAAGATGCCGCGGACCGCCCCAGCCACCAGCGACACCGGCCACATCCGTACTGTTATTGGTCACCGCAGCAGCAATACCAGCGCAGTGCGTTCCATGTCCGTTGAAATCATTAGGATCGGAATCCGGTGTGCCGCCATCCTCACCGGGCCAAACGCCAAAGCCTCCGGAAAAGAAGTCCCAGCCCACCAGATCATCGACCTTGCCGTTACCATCATTGTCGATACCGTTCAGATCATCCGGGTCGTACACAGCCATATCGCCATCAAGATCCTCACCGGGATTCACCCAGATATTCGCGGCCAGATCCCGATGCCCATAGTTCACACCAGAATCGATCATACCCAGCACCACAAAGCTCTTGCCAGCATCCTTATCCCAAGCCGTCTCGGAATCAATGTCACGGTCATTGCCCTGCTCGTGATGCCATTGGTCGCCATACTCACTGTCAAGTGGACTGGCCAGAAGCGGCAACGCCCAGTTGGGTTCCACAACCTTGAAATTCGGATTCTGGCTGAGTGCCTCAATCACTTCCTCCACCGGGATGCTCTTGTCGAAATGTAACTCGAAATAGCGGTCCAACTCCGCCAACACGCCCTGCAGCGCTCCCTTCTCGCTGGGGTGATTATACAGCTTGCGGGCCGACTTCACCTGGTAGTCAGCCAGTAGCCTGTCCAAACTCGGGATGCCAAAACTCGCCTGGGCGAATCCATCGTTGTAGGCACCAAAATCAACCCCTTCAGCAAACTGAACCGTCACCATTCCCTCAATTATGAACGGCTGGGGCTGCTCAGCACCGGGATCATCAAGATACCGACTCGATACCGTCGGGGCTGCGACCAGCACAACCAGAACGACGGCAAGGACTCCAACAAGATTCCTGCTTAGTCGCGACATAAGCGTACTCCACTTTCTCTCGGTAAACCGAATTGCCTTCTTTCTACACTAATTAACGTCATTTTTGGGCAGGCCGTTCACCCCTGCAAAGGGCAATTGCCTGAGAAATTTGTACTAACGGATCCTGTTGCCTGAACAGCAGTCAACCTATCAGGCCCGGTCGGTGAGGGGAGAAACAGCAAAGGCCGCCCGGATGTCCATGTCCTGTAAGCGGCTTGGCTTCTAAATGTATAACGACAGCGGGCAGTCCTCAGTTGGTCCAAATCTGCAGTGTTCAGTTCGGCAGTATCAGTAAAGGAGACGTAACCATATACAATATAGCACATTGCGACCGTTTTCCAAATGAAAAAAGGCCGCCCCCCAAAGGGAGCGGCCTTCCTATTCAGCCTCGATCAAGCCACGTGTGACTCAATCAAAGATGTCGATCGATTTAGCACGGAACCGGAGCCGGACCACCCGTGAACAAGTTGGCCACGAGGTAAGTCATGTCACCGATGTTGATCGCGCCGTCACCGTTGACGTCACCATGCTTCGGATAACACGTAGCCGGACCACCC
>CAZXRO010000329.1:0-3248 GCA_964642435.1 uncultured Ignavibacteriales bacterium | reverse complement strand
GAATACTCACCGCTGCCAGTGCCTTCATCGTCTTGACCACGCTATGCAAATCCTCCGCTGAATCAATCTGCCTCCGCAATGCCTCTATTGTCTGCATGTCAATGCCGCCACATCCCGCATCATTCGCGGTCTTCCTTCATACGACCTGATGTGTCCGATTCGTCACTGTTTTCATCACTACCGTCCTCAGAGTCCTCGGCCTGTCCCGATTGCTGGTCATCTCCCTCGTCACCCTCGTCGCCCGCATCACCGTCGCCACCAACAATACTGCCCGCAGAGCTATTGTCACTCAGGTGTGTCGCCCGCTCCAGCAGGCTCGAATGAATATAGAAAATGTCACCAGGATACGCCTCACGTCCCGGCGGACGACGCAACAGCAACGACAACTCCCGATACGCCCTTGCGTGACGGCTCAGATCATCATACACCACCACCACGTCACGACCCTGCCGCATGAAATACTCACCAATCGAGGTAGCCGCATATGGCGCCGCATAGCGAAGCCCCGGCGGATCATCGCCCGATGCCATCACCACAATCGTATGCTCCCGCGCGTCATGCTGCTGTAAGTCATCGATTAGCCGCGCAACCGAGGAGGCCTTCTGCCCAATCGAGCAACAGATGCACACCACATCGGTGTCACGCTGGTTAATAATCGTATCCAGCGCCACCGCTGTCTTGCCAGTCTGCCGGTCACCGAAAATCAACTCACGCTGCCCGCGGCCGATTGGTATCAATGCAACCGCCGCCTTGATACCGTTCTGCCACCGGGAGATTGACGTTCCCGATCGTATCCCGCGTGTCGCCAGCCACGAGATCACTACCAGCACCGCCATGACTACCCACGAGTAAACCAGCGTTGCGTTGATCTTGATGAATGACCATTCCCAGAAGACGGTTTGGTCGGGACTAATCTCCACGAGAGACCACCTCCTTCGGAGGTGGGGTACGAACGTCCCCCTGCAGGCGGATCATCACTGTCCTGGCCACCACAAATCCAAGAACTGCGGCCAGAAGGTTCTCCCATCGACCGGCCATCAGGGCCCAAAATCCCACCAGGACGACTGTCAGCCGCACCAGGGCACTGCCCGTCACCCAATAGGCCGGATGTTTCACATACCGCAATCGCCGAATCGTCCACCACAGACTGGCAAAATAGCCGATCCCCAGCGCAACCCCGGCGATAAACACCAAAAAGAGAATCGAATAACTACTACTCACGAACTTCCATCCTGTACTTGTTCGTCCTCATCTTCATACCCTTCTCTATTTATCCAAAACCACACATTCAAACTGCCGATTACCACTCCCGTGAACAGCCCCGTCAACGTCCACGGAATCCCATTGCCGTACCGCGTATCGAGCCATATCCCGAGCGCCGTCAACAGCAACGTCGGAATCGCAACCGACCACCCCACCAGCCCAAACATACTCAGACCCAGCCAAAAACTATGCCCCCCGCGCCTCCGCCGCGCCTTTCGCCGCCGCTCCTCCTTGCGCCCGATCTCGTCGTATAACTCCTTGTCATCTCTGTCATCAGCCATGACTTATCACGTCAACTCGCCCTTCGTTTGCTCATTGACCTGCCGGAGAATATTCCCCTCCAGCAACGACAATATCGAGCGCGACTTCTTCTGCTGGTCATCCAGCGCCATCAATTCGTTTCGCAATGTCTCCTTCAACCTGCCCAGCTTTGTATCCTGCACCGCCCGACGTACCGATACCAGTACATCACGGCCCTGCTTCACCAGCACACCATCATCATGCGCCACAAACCACTCCCTGCCGCTCTCGTCGCGGTACTCGAGAATACCGGCGCTCAAGGGCGACACGATGTCTATATGCCGCTTCAACAGGCCAAATGACCCGTCAGGGGATTCAGCTTTGATCACGTCGACTTCTTTCTCGACGATGATCCGATCCGGTAAAACGATTGTCAGTTTCATACTCATCAGCTTTTTCTTTCTCAATCCTGAGAGTTCCCTTCACCCCGCTGATGGTCACTACGTGCGCCCGATTCGGCTGAGGAAGCCTCATTGTGTTCGGGTGTCGCTCCATCTGAGTCACCCCTCTTGTTATGTTCCGATGTACCCTCTCGCGATACTTCATCGATACCACCGATCATGTAGAACGCGCGCTCCGATGTATCCGCGAAATCATCATTCACAATCTGCTCGCAACCGTCCAGAGCCGTCTCAATCGCGACCGCCTTGCCCTCCTTTCCTGTAAACTGCCCCGTCGAAAAGAACGGTTGTGTAAGAAATCGCTCCAACTGGCGCGCCCGGCGAACCGTTCGGCGATCCTCCTGCGACAACTCCTCCAGACCTAACATCGCAATAACATCCTTTAGCTCCTCATACTCCGCCAGCGTCTGACGAATCTTCCGCGCCAGATCATAATGCCGCCGCCCGCACCGTAGTCTCATCGAGCAACATCACCACCTCCACCGCCACCGTCTCATCCGACTGTACCTGCAACAGATGGTAGAAGCCCGGTTGGTGGTCCTCGAACGACACATCAACGATACTCCCATGTACCGATTCCACCGTGCCAACAGCCCGATCAGTTTGTGATGTAGCGAGCGACGCCATATCTGGGTCAGCCTTCCTTCACCTTGTCACTCAGGTGCGGTGCGATCAGCTTCTCCTCGATCTCCTCATGCAGCGCCCCAAGCGTGCCGTCATTGCCGATCATCACATCCGCCTTGGCCAGTGTCCGCTCAAGATTGAAGAGCTTCTTCTCCCACTCATCCTGCTGCAGAAACTCCTTGAAATCACTCGGATCGCGTTCCTTGTCACGCTGCTGCAGACGTTCAAACCGTGCGTAGGGCAATGACATATCCACCCGCGCCAGCAGGAAATCGTCCTGGTACTGCTCACGAAGCGTCATCACATCCTCGGGAGTCCGAAGCCCCGTCACGGCCAGCACCTCCGCATCGCTTCCCTTGAGCTGCTCCATCGCCCGACGCGCAAAACAGTCGTATCCGTGCTCGTGCAGCGCTTCTTTCGAAATCTCGTGAAGATTTCGGCGCGTTGGCGTCACACCCTTGTCCTCTGCCATCTCCCGGACCATATCTCCTGTGTTGATCACCTCAGCACCACACCGCTCCCGCAAATATCGCGCCACTTCATCCTTACCCGATCCGTTTTCACCCACTAATCCAATTATCTGCATATCCTGTTGCACTCCTTTCCTCACTTGCCCTCCGGATTACCCGGCGTAGCCGCGGCCGACCCACCACCCAGATC
>CAZXRO010000328.1:0-3267 GCA_964642435.1 uncultured Ignavibacteriales bacterium | reverse complement strand
GATTCACTGCAGGATACCGTGACCTATCAGTGGCGGAGTCGTTGCCACGATGGCAAGGAGTACTCCAAATGGAGCGACTATCGCGAGTTTACGCTGCTGTTGCCCTCAGACAATCCGAACGGAGAACCGACAACTCCGATACACCTGATGCCGACCAATGGCAGCATTGTTCTGACTCCACCGTTGATTCTCAGGGTCAGCAATGCCATCGACCCCGACGGTGATCCGGTTGTCTATGACTTCTGGTTATACACCGACTCCGCCATGACACAACTTGTCGCGGCTCAGCTCAACGTGCCCGAGCAGGTCTCCCAGACGCAGGTGACGATGTCAGTCAATCCCATCAACGGCCAGCGATACTGGTGGCGCTGCCGGGCTCGCGACGCTACCCATGGCACTACGAGTCCTACCAACGCGACCTGGTTCATCTATAGTTCCATGGCCACCGGACAGGAAGACTTCATTCCGGGCCTCGCGATGCCTGAAGATGGTGCCGATGTCCCCAGCGAGCGACCGCAGCTATATGCCAGGACCATCGTCGCCGGCGGCGAGAATGACTTCTACTACTTTGAGATCGCTCGCGATACCATGTTCATCGAGATGGTGGTCACCTCACCACCTGTCCCGGAACAGGATGAAGCCGAGTTCACCAGGTGGCAGGTGACTGAAGATCTACCCGCCGGTGATCGCTATTTCTGGCGCGCCCGCGCGAACAACAACCCCTACTCGGCCGTCTCCAGCTTTACGGTCACCGAGAAGATTCGCGCCTATCCCAATCCGGTTAGCTTCAATCAGACGGGCTACGTTACCTTCAATCTTCCCGATCAACCGGTCGATCTGCTCATCCAGACAATCTCCGGCGAGACCGTCCTGGAGAAATCAAATCTCTCCGGCGATTGGACCTGGGACGGACGCAATGGTAACGGTCAGTTGGTTTCAGTCGGTACCTACCTGTGGTTCGCCAGCAGCCCCGGCCAGTATGGCAAGATCGTTGTCAAGCCCTGACGAGGCACACTACAGCCCAACAGATACCGCGGTCGGGAGCGCAGGCTCCCGGCCGCTTTCTCTTGTCCGGCCATTCCTTTTACCCCGGTACATAGTCTATTGATGACGGATGATCGGAACAAATTGCAGCCCCGATCTCTTGAACAAGAAAGACTGACAGTGATGTCGACCCAATAGCACAAGGAGCGTATAGCCATGAGGCTGACTGTATTCATACCACTGCTTCTGCTGCTCACCGGCAGCGTCTTCACAAGCTCGTGCACCACTGACACCGAAACAGAACTCCCGTTCGACTATGAGCTAACCGAGGTAGCCACCAGTCAATACCAGTGGACCGGTATTGCGGTGACCCCCGATGATCGCATGTTTGTGTGTTTCCCCAACTGGTCAAACCGGGGACCGCTATCTGTCGCCAGGCTCGATACTGCCGGCCGCGCCGTGGCCTACCCAAACCAGCAATGGAATGACTGGACCCCTGAGAAGGATCCCGCCGAGCACTTCGTCTGCGTCCAAAGTGTGGTCATGGGCGCCGATGGTTACCTGTGGATACTCGATCCCGCCAACCCGCGATTCGAAGGTGTTATCGAGGGCGGCCCCAAGCTGCTCAAGGTCGATCTTCAGACCGACAGCATCGTCGCCCGCTACTACTTCACCGAGCCAACCATCCTGCCGAACAGCTATCTCAACGACGTCCGAATCGACACCACCAACAACGTTGCCTATATCACCGACTCCGGCGAGGGAGCCCTGATCGTCCTTGACCTGAGCAACGGTGGAACGCGCCGGCTACTCGCAGACCATCCGTCGACCCAGGCCGATACCATCACGCTGACTATCGGCGGCCAGCCGTGGATGCGGCCCGATGGCAGCCGACCCGAAGTCCACGCCGATGGCATCGCGCTTGACCTCGGCGAAGATTGGGTGTACTTCCAGCCGCTGACCTCGCGTACCATGTATCGCATTGGCACCAATTTCCTGACCGACACGGTCATGACTCCCGAGCAGTTAGGCGAGAAAGTGCAGACGATTGGCCAGACCGGCGCCGCCGATGGCCTGTTGTTCGGCAGCGACCGCCGAGTGTACATTTCGGCCCTGGAACAGAATGCGATCATGGCGTTGGAAATGGACGGCAGAGTCGTTATGATGGTACAGGACTCACTGCTGGCGTGGCCGGATAGTTTCGCCGAGGGTCCCGAGGGTGCGATCTATGTCACCTGCTCGCGGATTCACCACGGGCCCAACCCGGATGGGCCGTATCGACTGTTCAAGATCACGCGCAAAGAGTAGTCGGAAACGGGAAAAAGTACAACCCGGACAGAGGAGCAGGCAGTATGGAAAGCCTCAACGGAAAAGTAGCCCTAATCACCGGTGCTAGTCGCGGCATTGGCGCTGCAACCGCCAAGGCCCTGGCGCGCGAGGGCGCCAAGGTGATCGTCAACTACTTCAGCAGCAAGGATGCCGCCGACACAGTCGTCAAGGACATCACCGCCGCCGGGGGTACAGCAGTCGCCATTCAGGCCGATTGTCGCAACAAGGCCGAGGTGGATGCCATGGCCAAGCAGGGCAGGGACACCCTTGGGCCAATCGATATTCTCATCGCCAATGCCGGGATGAATGTCCCCTATAAACAGTTCGCCGAACTGACTTACGAGGAGTTCCACACCAAGGTCACCGGCGAACTGGACTGCTTCTTCTATCCCATCAAGGCCACCCTGCCAGGCATGATGGAGCGGAAGACCGGGTGCATTGTGGGCATCAGCAGTACCCTGTCACGCTATCCGGCCCCGAACTTCAGCGCCCACACAACAGCGAAGTCGGCGGTCGACGGACTCATGAAATCGCTGGCGCTGGAACTGGGACGCATCGGTATTCGCGTATACACCGTTGCCCCTGGGCTGACCGTCACCGATGCTACCTCCTCGCAGCCACCCGAGATGTTCGAGATGGTCGCTCGCATGACGCCCATGGGCCGCGTGGCGCAACCTGAGGACATCGCCGAGGCGGTGGTGGCCGTGGCCTCCGACCATATGGGCTTCGTCACGGGCGCATACATCCCAGTCAATGGCGGCGCTTTGATGCTGTAGCCTGCAGCCCGCCTCACCCCGGAGCAAGCCGCCCGACATGCGACTCCTCACCCGGTAGCCCACCTTTCAGGCGGGCTTCTCGATCAGGGGTGCGTACCGCCGCATACCCCTGTAACCTACTCTCCGACAATGGATAACAGGGGCCGCAACGGCCCCCTGCGTACCGCCTGCGTACTTT
>CAZXRO010000327.1:0-3288 GCA_964642435.1 uncultured Ignavibacteriales bacterium | reverse complement strand
TTTCACGCTTCGCAATGACCACGGCGCCGACAATCGCAACCAGTAACAGCACTCCGGTCAGCTCGAATGGATACAAATACGTCGTAAACAACAACATGCCAACATCATGTACTGAGCCAAACGTATCGAGAGCGGGACCCATCATCCCGCTGACGGTACGATCGCTGGCGCCCGCTGAACCGCGGATCACAAACACCATCTCCACCAGCAGCAAAGCAGCAATCAGGTACTTGCTGAAGCGGCTCATGGGGGGCGACGGTTGCCCGAGGTCTTCCCCGCCTCGCAGGTTCAGCAGCATGACAACGAACAGGAAAAGAACCAGGATAGCTCCGACATAAACGATGATAAGTACCACACCAAGGAACAACGCCCCGAGCTGAATAAACAGCACGGCCTGCGCCGCAAACGACACGAGCAGGTACAACACCGAGGCGATCGGGTTGCGCACCGTGATCATCATCGTGGCGCCAAACACGGCCACAACAGCCGAGAAGAAGAATATGGCTACATCAAGCGTCATCTGGTTTTATCCGGTACTCCGTATACTTTTCTGACCCGACGGTACATCCGTTTGAAGGGATTGTCCTTTCGGGGATGCGGGACCAGCATATCCTGCTTGGTCCAGATGAAATCATTCCTGTTATCACTCGAGAACTCATAGTCCTGTCCCAGGAAAATCGCCTCCTCGGGACACGCTTCTTCGCAGAAACCGCAGAAGATACAGCGCAACAGGTTGATTTCATATACCCTGGCCTTGCGCTCTCCCTTCTCAGTCTCTTCCGGTTCCATGTAGATGGCATCGGCCGGACAGGCGGCGGCACACAAACCGCAGCATACGCAGCGCTCGGTGCCATCATCGTAACGCTCCAGGTAGTGCCGCCCACGGTACCTGGGCGCCATCGGTTTCTTCTGACGCGGGTAGTCGAGCGTGACCGGCTTCTTGAACAGGTGCTTGAGCGTCACGAAGAAACCCTGGGGCATCTTTATGAACACGTTGCCCAGTGATTTCATGATCTCTTTCATCGCTACCCTACCTCGATTTCCTCAGTTATTCGCTCGCAGCTATCCCAAAAATCTATAGTACCACAAAGAACCCCGTGACGACCGTGTTCACAACCGCCAGCGGAAGCAATACTTTCCAACCAAAGTTCATCAACTGGTCATAGCGGAACCGCGGGAAGGTGGCCCGCAACCAGATATAGAAGAACATGAACGCAAACACTTTGACAAAGAACCAGACAAACGACAGAATCGGCACTGACTCTGTGAACGGTCCCTGCCAGCCACCCAGGAAAAACACCGCCCCCACCGCCGAGACAGCCAGCATATTGGCGTACTCACCGATGAAGAACATCGAGAATCGCATCGAGGAATACTCGGTGTGATACCCAGCCACCAGTTCCGACTCCGCCTCCGGCAAATCGAATGGCGCGCGGTTTGTCTCTGCAATGGCACAGGTGACATACAAAAGGAAGCCCACTGGCTGCTGGAAGATGAACCAGTCCCATATCGAGCTCTGCTGGGCAATCAGTTCCGTAAGCGAAAGCGTATTGGCAATGAACAGCACACCGATAATGCTCAGGCCATAGCTGATCTCATAGGAGATCATCTGCGCCGAGGAGCGGATACTCCCCAACAACGAGTACTTGGACCCGGAAGACCATCCCGCCAGCACGATGCCGTAAATCCCCATGGAGGTTATGGCGAAGATGAACAGCACACCCACATTCATGTCAGAGAGCACCATCTTGATCTCGCGCCCGAAAATCGTCATATCCATCCCAAATGGGACTACCGCGAAGGTCAGCAGGGCCGGGATGAAACTGATAGCCGGAGCCAAGGCATATGTCCAGCGCTCAGCATTGTCTGGGACGATGTCTTCCTTGAACATCAGCTTGACCGCATCAGCTATCGGCTGCAGAAGCCCGTATGGACCGGCGTAGCTCGGGCCGATCCGGTGCTGCATGAGGGCCACTACCTTGCGCTCAAGATATGTGGAATAGGCACACCCCGTCAGTACCACCGTCAAAACGGCGATAATCTTGAGCAGGGTTATGATAATCATCTCCCACATACGCGCTACTCGTCCAATTTCGTTATCTTGACACTGTCAATACGCTTCTTGCGCATCAACAGTGAGTTCACCGCACTTCCCGAGAAGTTTCTCGGCAAGAGCACAACCTTGCCTTCCAGGTGCTCAGACACCTTCACCGGCAGAATCACCTTGCCGATCTCCGACTCAACACGAACAGAACTGCCGCTTGACACACCCAAGGTCTTCGCCAGCTCTAAAGAGAGCTCAATATATGCTTCGCCAACAAAGGCCGCAAGCGACGCTGACTTCTCTGAGAGATGCCCGCTATGATGGGGATCATCGCACAAGTAAACCGCATATGGATACTCCTCGGAAGTCTCAGGCGCCTCCGCCGTAACCTCCGAAAAACCTGCCTGCCATGTACGCGTTTCCTCAATATTGAGCAACCGATCGATTTCACTTTGCATTTGCACGTCCGACTCAAACAGAGGCCGGTCGAACTTTCGTGCCAACACGGTCATGATCTCCACCCCGGGACGCGCCTCACCGATCGCTTTGAGCACCTTGTTGGCCCGCTGGACCCGTCCTTCGAGGTTCATGTAATCACCGGCATATTCCGCCCAGCTGCACAGGGGAAGTACCACCTCCGCCCGTTGCGTTGTCTCAGTTTCAAACAGGTCACAGGCAATCAGGAAATCCAGCTTGCCCAGAGCCTCGCTAACAAACTCCCGATCAGGATACATCTGAATAGGGTTGGCACCCAACAAGAACATACTCGTAATCTCTTCCTTTTTCATCAGGGCAAGCATCTTGTCGGTCGTGCGTGCCGGGCACTCGGGATACTGACCATACATCGCCTCAAGTTCACTCTTGATCGCCGCCAGGGGATCGGAAACCAACCCCAGCCGCTCGGCACCGACAGAATTCGCATAGCGTGCCAGGACAGCCATCTGCCCTTTGGAAGAGATACGGAACAACTTGTTCGTATTGGCCAGCGCTTGGGCAATCGTCTCGCGAGCCTTGGATCGCGCTATAATCTCACCGGCAATCACCGTCACCTTCTTCGCGTCCGCAAGCGCCCGTGCAACCATCTTCAGGTCGCCAACATCGACCTTGGCCATCGCGGCACACTCAGCAGCCGTACCCGGTTTCACCTTGCCCTGAAGCTCCTTGCCCAGAGCGGTGTCGACCATTCCCTCCTCGATCGCAGCCAGGCAGACGCCATTGAGAAACGCCTCTTCCGTACCCGGCCT
>CAZXRO010000326.1:0-3305 GCA_964642435.1 uncultured Ignavibacteriales bacterium | reverse complement strand
GGAAACAAGGAAGTATGCTTCATCAGGTTGGTCTCCGCAGGAGATTTCAGCAGATCCAGATAGGATGTTCAAGGTCATGAAGCGGACCCTTATCTCTGTTATTCTGGAGCCTCTTGCAGACTGGAAGACCTTAGCGGATAGATCCGCGGATGACAGCCAAGTTATGTTCATCGTAAATTTGAAGCGCCACGCGTACGATCTGCTCAATGAACTCAGTAACATGGATCGTAAGCGGCTCAGTCATCTCTCAACAAACATGTGCCCCGAACATCGGAGACACGTTCTGGCGACAGTTAGGAAGCGACTTGAGACAGGCGAGCCGTGCTGCCTCGTCTCCACTCAGTGTGTGGAAGCGGGAGTCGATATCGACTTTCCTGCAGTGTACCGCGCGATGGCTCCAATGGACAGCATCGTCCAGGCCGCCGGCCGATGCAACCGCAACGGGAGGAATCCCGTCGGTACGGTGCACGTATTCTCGCCGCCTGCCGATGGTCAGGGCGCATACCCGTCGGGTTTCTACCAGCAGGCCGCAGGTGTAACGGAGCTTGTGCTCAAGAATAGATCAGCCACCGAAATCGATACCGCAGACCTCGAGCTGTTTGCCGAATACTATCGTACCCTCTACTCGTTCGCCAGACCACAAGATTTGGGTAGAGACCTCCAAGAGGCCATCAGGAGACGGGACTTTAGGGAGACGGCGCGGCTCTATCGCATCATCCCTCACGCGACACTGTCTGTGCTGGTTCCGTATGACACGGAAGCGTACTGGAGCCTGCGACAAGAGGCCGAGACCCACGGAATCAATGCCAAGTGGATCCGAAGAGCGCGGGCGCACTCGGTTGGTGTTTATCAGACCAAGTCAGACCTTCCAGTCCTTGAGCGAGTCAATGTGAGATTCACAGGGGAGGAGGCTCGAGACTGGGCAATATTGACGGATACCAGTCTCTACGACGATCTGCTTGGTTTGACGCTCGGACTCCCGACACGGGGAGACGAAGCACCACCATACCAGGAGAACATCCTTATCGCATAGATCAAGTTAACAACCTTTCGAAAGGAGGCTACATGGAGGCTCTCAATCAAGCCCTCGATGTCTGGGGCGATCTGGCCTGCTTCTCCCGCCCGGAGATGAAGGTGGAGCGCTTCAGTTATCCTGTCATTACTCCGTCGGCGGCACGTGGTATATTCGATGCCATCTATTGCAAGCCGGTGGAGTTCCGGTGGCAGATCACCCGCATCGAGGTTGTCACCCCGCCGTCGTATATCGCCCTAAGGCGAAACGAGGTCAAAGAAAAGGCCTCGGTCCGTGCCATAGAGAAGTGGGCGAGTGGCTCTGCTGAACCGGAGCCCATCCTTGCCGATGCAGACAAGTCCATCACGGGTAACGACAAGAAAGGACGCACGCAACGGCAGACCATGGCGCTGAAGAATGTGCGGTACCGCATCCACGCCCACATTGT
Organism: uncultured Ignavibacteriales bacterium; assembly: GCA_964642435.1. Taxonomy (GTDB): domain Bacteria; phylum Zixibacteria; class MSB-5A5; order GN15; family FEB-12; genus WJKG01. The sequence goes on along the minus strand of CAZXRO010000326.1, from coordinate 1,845 downwards.
ACCGTGGCCGGGACATGAACAGCGACTACAGGCTCTTGAGAGTCAGTTTCGCCGAAGAGCTGCATCTGGAAAGTGTATCTACCAACCCTATCTCGGATGTCGCGAGTTCCCGGCGTATTTCGAGCTGGTCGATGTCGCAGATGACGCTGTCGCCAATCCGTCGGTGAATATCCCTGACCTGGGGTGGGTTCTCTACGATGTCTTCGATCTCTCCTCGCCGCAAACATCCGAGGCACGACCATTTATCTCGCTGTTCAAGCCGACCGTTTCAGCGGGCGTGATGCAGGTGCCACACTACCAAAGCCCCGAGGTGGCCAAGCCCGAGCAGGGAGGTGTGTGATGCTACATGCACTTAGAGCATATGCTCTTTCGCGCGGCATAGTATCCGAAGTTGGCTTCATTCCGAAGCAAGTCAAATGGTCACTGGTGTTCTCCAGTTCAGGTGACTTCGTGACGGTAATTGAGCTCGGGCAGACAGATCAGAAGCGTAATCGCGGGCAGTGGTTCAGCATGTGTCCCAATCTTAGCCAACCCGCAATGAAGGCCCACAATATAACAAAGAGCCACTTCCTCGTCGACGCAGTCGATTCCATCGTGCCATACGGTAAGGAGCCGGGCGACGCGAAGTCCGTTGCCAAACGCGCTTACTTCGCAGCCTTGCTACGGCAAGCTGAATCAGCCCATGGTGGACTAGAGGCGATCGCACGCTCACTAACAGACCCGCAAGTTCAAGAGAAGATACTTGAGAAGCTCTCTGAACAGAACGCCAGTCCGACAGACAAGGCCACAATCCGAGTCGGCGACGACTACCTTGTTCAATTGGAGTCACTGCAAGACTGGTGGCGCGTATTCATAACCCAGTTTGCCAAGGAATCAAAAGGGAACAAGATGCTCAGCCTGCTGAGTGGCCGACCTGTTGCTCCCTGCCCCACTCATGGTGACAAGATCAAGAAGCTATCCGATGTTGGTGGGGCTATGGCGGGGGATGTCATCATAGGGTTCGACAAGGACTCCTTTTGCTCCTATGGACTTAACCAAGCTGCCAACGCCGCTTTGAGCGATAGTGAAGCTACCGAGTACGCTGCTGCCCTGAATCACCTACTCCAAAGTGAACGAAATTCCCGTCGATTGACGGACATCAAGGTCGTCTGGTGGTTCAAGGAAAAGATCGCACCGGAGGACGACCCCATCCCCTGGCTTGCGGATCCTCCTGAACTTGAGGCGGCCGATGCCGAGTCTCGCATTCGCACGTTCCTGCAGTCACTCCGCAGTGGCGAGCGGCAGAGCCTCGCCAATGTCACCTACTACGCCCTGACGCTCTCGGGCAACAGTGGCCGAGTGATGGTGCGAGACTGGATGGAAGGGCAGTTTGCGGATCTTGCCACCAACATCGCTCAGTGGTTTGAGGACTTCGAGATCATCAAACGCGACGGCACCGGTCTGACCTCACCACCTAAGCTCATGGCCGTTCTGGGAGCAACGGTACGCGATTTGAAGGACCTGCCCGCTCCCCACGTGGCCAAGATGTGGCAGGTCGCCATCAAGGGTCAGCGCATACCCAACTGGGCGCTCGCCCGAGCACTCATGCGCGCACGCATCGACTTCATCAATGGCGCCGCGCCGCACCATGCCCGGATGGGCCTGCTCAAAGCCTATCACGTACGTAATCAACGACTCGATAGAAAGGAAATCACTATGACCGCTTATCTCAACGAGGACCACTCAAGCCCCGCCTACCAGTGTGGCCGGTTGCTGGCCATCCTCGCGGCCGTGCAGAAGCGCGCGCTGCCGGGTGTCGACGCCGGCGTTGTCCAGCGCTACTACACCGCCGCCAGCACCACACCG
>CAZXRO010000325.1:0-3332 GCA_964642435.1 uncultured Ignavibacteriales bacterium | reverse complement strand
GTTCTTTGAGGAGAATCCACCGGTCGGCCGCAAGATTGTCGAGAAGCTGGTCCAGGCCGCCATGGCTCGTGAGGCCGCCCGCAAGGCCAAGGAACTGACTCGTCGCAAGACCGCGCTCGACAGCGCTGCCCTGCCGGGCAAACTGGCCGATTGCTCCATGCGTGACCCCGAATCCTGCGAGATCTACATCGTCGAGGGTGACTCCGCCGGCGGGTCGGCCAAGCAGGGTCGCGACCGACGTTTCCAGGCCATCCTGCCGCTGCGAGGTAAGATCCTCAATGTCGAGAAAGCGCGATTGGACAAGATCCTTTCGAACAATGAGATCCGATCCATCATTACCGCCCTCGGCTGCGGCGTGGGCGATGAATTCGATCCGGGCCGGGTCCGCTATCACAAGATCGTGATCATGACCGATGCTGATATCGATGGCTCCCATATTCGCACGCTGCTGCTGACCTTCTTCTTCCGCTATATGCGGGAGTTGATTGATCTGGGCTTCGTGTATATCGCCCAGCCACCGCTCTATCGCCTGAAGCATGGTAAGACCGAGAAATATGTCTTCTCCGACAAGGAAAAGGACCAGGTGCTCAAAACCATGCCTGACACCGGCGTCGGTATCCAGCGCTACAAGGGCCTCGGTGAAATGAACCCCGACCAGCTCTGGAAGACGACGATGGATCCGGAAACGCGTACCATGCTCCAGGTGACGCTCGATGATGCTGCTGAGGCAGACCACCTGTTCAGTATCCTGATGGGCGCCGAGACGGCTCCGCGCAGCCAGTTCATCCAGGAAAACGCCCAGTACGTGCGAAACCTGGACATCTGATCGCTGCCCCGATACCGCAAGTATAACACAACAGGCGAGCCGATTGGCTCGCCTGTTTCATTTTGATCGCCTGCAGAAAACGTGATTATTTCTTGCTGTCAGCCGGGCCGGACTGCTGGTCGCTCCCGCGCTCCTTGTCCTCGGACGGGCCTTCAACTACCTCATCGGGAATCTTCACCTTCGGCTGGAATACCCCCAGATACCGCTGGTACCACTTCCAGGTCTTCTTCTGTTCTTTCATATAGGCCTTGACCCGCTTCTCACGCTTGAGGGCGGTTGCATCGCGAGCCTCTATCTTCTGCAGTAAAATTTCCACCGACTCCCGCTTCTCAAGAGCCTCGCGGAAGACCGAGTAATCCTTGAAGGTGAACACCGACTGTACCACCGGCTCAAAGAACACCATAACCTGCGAACCAATAAAGTTCATCGGCTTCATCGACTCCAGGAACAAGATCGCCGGCACCGTGAACTGCTTTCTCACGACCCATTTGGCGAGCTTCTCCATAACCGCATCTTCCTGCTCGGTGAGGATGCCCTTGCCATCATTGGGCAGATCTGTTGAACCAAACATTCCCATAGTTGGCCTATCCCTCGTCTTTCTCGTTGCGCTGTGCAACACTATCGCTTTCCGCTGGCTTGGCGCGGTTCTTGATATACGCCATCACGTCCTGGCGATTGTCTTCAAACATGACGTATAGCCCGCGGAAATTCTCCAATCGTGAGGGCTCCAGAAACGGTGAGAGCAACACCCCGTTGCGGTCCGGATAGTAACTGCGAAAGAGTGACCACGGCTTTCGCAACGTCTGGGTCGTCGTCTTGACGTATATCGCATCGGGCGTGAAAAAATAGGTAGTCGGGAAATAGAACTTGGCCAGCGAGGCAAACAGTACCACCGCTGCCAGAATGGCAAATCCACGCGAGTCGATGATATAATACACCAGCATCGCGCAAAGCAGGATAAACGCGCTAACCATCACCGTCACCAACGGCTTGCGCTTCATCGGGTGTGCGGTCCAAGAAAGCTCCGCCTCCTGCTTGACCTTATCGAGATCGACCTTTTCCTGCTGCGTGGACATATCAGGCCAGACTACTGCTGATCGGGCGTACGATAGCGCTCTTTCTTAACTAACTCCATCTTCTGCATCAACTCCTCGGGCTTGAACACTCCCTTGTCAATCAACAGGCGCACCAGCGCTTCCTGGGCAAGGTTGTTGGAAAGGGCCAGTTCCTCGTACGTAATCTCTTTCTCTTCGCCATTGATAACCATCTTCAGGGCGACATGCTTATCGTTCAAAACGTCTCTCCTTGTCATATGGAGCGTTGTTGATTTTCGATGAACTGTGCTGAATATACGAACCGGAGGGCAAATCGCAAACGCAGCAATTGGGGATATCGCGCAGGCGGTCAGAAGATCAGTTGAAATCACTCCGCCGGCTGCTCAGGCCCAGGTGACCCATCAGATTGCTCCAACACCTCATTTTCAGACTCCGACGCCGAGGTCATCTGTTCACTGGTAATCTCCAGCGGCATCGCCTGTCCGCCGCTTATGCGGTACAATGGCATTTCCAGGTTCTCGCGATGCTCCCCGAACGTAATCATCCCAGCCGCTCCGGCCCAGGCCCGCGTCGCATCCAACTGGTCGATCAGGGTACTGCGCGAATGCGCTCCATCCAGGATCGACTGACCGATCAGCATGACTGCATCGTACCCCAGATTCGCAAGGCGACCCGGCTGCTCGGCATAGCGGGAATCGTAAGCTGTTCCGAATCGGAGCGCCTCGGCAGTATTCGGCGACACGAGGAATGTCGAGGGGAAAACGGCATCGCGAGTGATGTCATCACCAAGCTTGTACACCACCTGGTCGCCCCACCCGTCGGATCCGAGCAACACTCCGCCCAGGTTGTAGAACTGAATCTGCGGCAGCAGCAGCCGAATCTGGCTGGCGTCGCCCGGGAGGAAAAGGCAATCGACATGCGCCGGGACACCATCGAACTCCAGCGTATCCCCCTCGGGATTGATGAAGAACGTCGAGTCCGGCTCCTGGCCAATGACAATCCCCTTCACGTCGCGCACATACGGACCGAAATCCCTGTCGCGAGGTCGGTAGTACTCCACGGCAACCACGGTGCCGTCAAGCTGCTTGAAACGGTCCACAAATGCGCGCGACATTCGGAGCTCATCGGGCGAGGTCGGCGTGATAACCGCGGCCGAATCGGCCTTTAGTTCGAAGACCGCATACTCGGCCATGCGTATCCCCTGCAACTCAACCGAGGCCGACATCTGAAACACCGCCGGCGCCAGCTCGGTGAATCCGGCCTCCGAGGCCGCCGGCACCAGCATCGGCAGGTCGGTACAACTCAACGCAGCCGATGCCACCGCGGCTTCCTGGCTGGTCAACGGTCCAACAACAGCATCCGTGCCGGCTTGTTCGGAAAGCTCCCGTACGATACGCGCCGCCTCGATCGGGTCGCCCACGGGGTACGCGTAGGGGTCGCTGACGAGCGCC
>CAZXRO010000324.1:0-3339 GCA_964642435.1 uncultured Ignavibacteriales bacterium | reverse complement strand
GCTTGGAAACACTCACGGAAGATGAGATTCGTGATGAACTGCTCCGATCAAAGAAAGAGATCGAGGCTCGCTTGTCCCGACCAGTGTTCGCCATATGCTACCCGCAAGGTTCGTTTGATGAGAGAACACTTAGGATTGCGGAGCAGGCCGGTTATGAGTTCGGGTTTTCTACTCGCTGTGGGCTTGAGCGATTCCCATTGAGAGGCTCCGAGCGCTACGCACTTCCCAGAGTAGGAGTCTGGGGTAACGGAGAACCAGGGTGGCACTGGTCAATTGGTAAGTTGCTGTTGATGTAGTTGTTGAAAGCGCAGCGTTGGCAGACGATCTTATCAAGAGGTAGTGTTGACAACGCTCGCAAAATGGGATTTGTCTGAGCATATGTGGCAACAACGGCATAGCGTTATGAAGATACTTGTTCTCGATGAAGAGTTTCCCTGGCCGACGAATACCGGCAAGCGGATTCGCACGTTCAACCTGCTGTCCCGACTGGGCAAGGAGCACGAGATCGTCTACCTTGCCTACGGTGATCCCGCCTCCGACAGCTATCGGGCTGTGGCCGAGGCCAACATGACACCGGTGGCGCTTGAGCGCAAGCTGCCGCCCAAGCAAGGCCCGGTATTCTACGCCCGCCTGCTGGCCAATCTGCTCAGTCCTTATCCCTATATCGTAACCAGCCACTATACACGGCAGTACAACCGCCGCATGCATGAGCTAATCGCGCAGCATCAGCCGGACATCGTTATGGCCGAATGGACCCCGTATGCCCTGAATTTCAAGGGGTTGCGCGGTGTGAAGAAAGTGATTGTCGCCCACAACATGGAGTACCGTATCTGGCGACGCTACTATCGGAATGAGACCGATGCCCTCCGGCGACTGTATATCCGGGAGCAAATGATCAAGGTGGAGCGATTCGAACGCCGGGCGTTCGGGTGGGCCGATGGGGCCACGGCGGTGGCCGAGGCCGAGGCAGGGGAGATACGCACCTGGCACCCCGAACTGGCGGTACAGGTGGTCGAAAACGGGGTTGATCTGGACTACTTCCACCCGCAACAGACCCCGGAGGCGCACGGGCGTTTGGTGTTCACCGGCTCCATGGACTGGCGGCCCAACCAGGATGCCGTCAACTACTTCATGCAGGACATCCTGCCACTCGTCGTCAAGCACCATCCGGAGGCGTTGGTGAGTTTTGTCGGCCGCAACCCCACCGAGAACCTGATGGCTTATGATCGCGACCCGCATGCCCGTGTCACCGGTACTGTCGATGATGTCCGGCCATATATCGCCGAGTCCGAAGTCTACGTCGTACCCTTGCGCATCGGCGGTGGTTCACGGCTGAAAATCCTCGAGGCACTCGCCATGCAGAAGGCGGTCGTCTCTACCTCGGTCGGTGCCGAGGGACTCGATATCACCCCGGGTGAAAACATCCTCCTGGCCGACACACCGGAGGAATTCACCAACCAGATCGGACGACTGCTCAAGGATCCGTCGTTGCGCACCTCGCTTGGGAAAAGAGGACGCGAGTTGGTGACAGCCCGCTACGGATGGGATTTCCTGACCGAGAAGCTGGAGCGGTTCCTTCTGAAGGTGGCAAATCACTCATGAGAATCATCCACCTGCGCAGCTCTGAGTTTTTCGGCGGGCCGGAACGGGCCATTCTCGGCCAGTGCCGGGCCATGACCGACTGCAGTTTCGTGTGCGCCTCGTTTGTCAGGGGCGACGCTCCCGGCGAGTTTCTGAACCGGGCCAAAAGCGCGGGTATCGAAACAGCTGCCATAGCAGAGCGCTTCACGGGGGACTTCAAGACAGTCGGACAACTTCGTTCGCTGATAAGGCGACACCAGGCACAGTTGGTGGTCTGCCACGATTACAAGGCGAATTTCTTTGCCCACTATGCCGTTCGCGGTACCGATGCAAAGCGGGTCGCCCACTTTCGCGGCGAAACGCGCGAGGACGCTAAAGTTCGGTTCTACAACTGGATCCACAAGCTGATGCTCCGCCGCACTGATCTGGTACTAACCGTATCTGAAACGACCGCCTCGATTCTGACGGCCATGGGGGTACAGCGGGACCATATCAAGGTAGTCTTCAACGCCATCGAGGATGAGAAGCTGGCTCCGGCCGAGTTCGAGCGAAGCTTGGTGGAAGATCGACCGATGCTGATAGTAGCGGCCGGACGATTGAGCCATGAAAAGGGCTACGATGTGCTGATTGAGGCCCTGACAAGGATCAGTAGCAGCAGGAAGTATGTCGTGGAGATATACGGTCACGGTCCTGAGAGGACCCGGCTCGAGCAGCAGATTCAGCGCTGCGGACTCGAGGGAAAGGTGCGCCTCATGGGCTTTGTCGATGATGTCCTGCCGCTGCTGCAGAAAGCTGACCTGATGGTGCTTCCCTCTCGATCGGAAGGAATGCCGAACATCCTGCTGGAGGCATGGTCACAGAAACTGGGAGCGGTATGTACCTCGGTTGGCGGCGTTCCCGAGATGATTGATCACGGAGTGCACGGGCTGCTGGCTCCACCGGAGGATTCTCAGGCACTGGCGATTCAGTTGTCGCGGGCATTGGAACATCCCGAGCAGGTCGTCACCTGGGGCGAGGCGGGATACGAGCGAGTGAAGAAGATGTACACGTATCGCGGACAGGCTGAGTTGCTGCGCGGCATCTATCGACAAGCGATTGACCGGAACTGAGAAGAGGCAGAAACACCTGATGCCGGACAGTACTGCGAAAATCAAGATAGCCTACGTCATCGACAACTACTTCCCTGGTGGCGGGTCCGAGAATCAGCTGATTACGTTGATTGAGCATCTGGACCGCTCGCGGTTCGAACCATACGTGTTTAACCTTCGCCCGTACTGGTCGGAAATGACCTATCCTTCGCACTGCCCGGTGCATTTCCTCGATATTATGCGACTGTGGTCAGTCGAGGGATATCGCGCCATGCGACGCGTGGCGCGGTTCATCGAGGATGAGCAGATCGATATCGTCCAGGTCTATTTCATGGAAAGCCGTATCCTTGGCACCCTTGCCGCGCGCAAGGCGGGAAACGCCCGGATCGTGTTCTGCCGACGGGATATGGGCATGAACCGCAACTGGCTCAAGAGACGATTGGCCGCGCGCTCGGATTACTGCATTGTTAATGCCGACCGGGTTCGGCAGATGGTTATCGATGTTGAGCGGTTCCCTGCAGAACGGATCGAAACGATATACAATGGTCTCAGGCTGCCGGAGGTGGGCAAAGAGCGGATCACCCGCGCCTCGCTGAACATCCCGGAGCAGGTACCGATAGTCGGGCTGATCGGCAATTACCGCCCGGTGAAGCGGATTGACCGATTCCTT
>CAZXRO010000323.1:0-3358 GCA_964642435.1 uncultured Ignavibacteriales bacterium | reverse complement strand
CAGACCGCTTCTCTTCCTCAAACCGATTGAGCACTTCTGTCAAAGCTATGTGCTTTACCTCGAGTTGCTCAATCGCCAGCCTCAGCTCTTCTTCGACCTGCTTACGCCGAGAGATATCGCGGGTGACACAGACGAATCTCCGCCCCTCATCTGCTCTGTAGGGAACCTCATGGGCCGTGGCTTCTACCCATACGTACTCTCCGCGACTGTTCCTGACCCGATACTCGATACTCCGATTACCGCCTGACTTGAGCAATGCATCCTGGGCATCGCTGACGCGCCGTCGGTCCCCGGGATGAATGAGATCATACGGATTGGTACCCCGCAGTAGCGAAGCATCGTATCCAAGGACGCGAAGGCTCCCAGGCGACGCATACAGGCAGATCCCGTCCTCATCATGAAGAGAAATGAGATCCCGTGCATTCTCCGCCAACAGACGGTATCGTTGCTCACTCGCCTCGATTGCTGCCAGTGTGGCGACCCGTTCGGAAACATCCCGCCCAACGACTGCCAACCTCGCTTTGTCAGGCCCACCCTTTGAGATCGGGGTCAATCGCCACTCGAGGCTTCGTTCATTCCAACGGCACGAAAACGATACGACCGTGTTCATCCGCCACGAGTTCGCTATTGGTCCTCTCAACAGCTTCCAGAGATCCTCAGGAATCAGACCGGAAATCGCCCTGCCCGCTACCGCATCGGGTTTGACACCACATATGTCAGCGAAGGCCCGATTGATCACGAGAACATGGCCTTCCGGGCTGAGCAAAGCGGCATATGCACGGAAACTGTCCAACAGCACGTGAGAGAGGTGTTCATGATCTTGCCGAGACATCTCGGCAAGCGCCTGCTCGGTAACGTCGACAGCAGTGACCTGAATGGTCACAGGATCAACACGTGAGATATTCACCCGCAGAATCCTCGGGTCCCGATCGCATTGCTGGAAATGGTACCAGTCATGAAACCGCTGTTCGGCACCCGTTGCAATACAATCGTACATCTTCCGAAGCAATTGCGGACAATGCGCCAGAAGACTGTCGGCATCGCGTCCGATCAGACCTCTCAGCGTTGAGAGCGTCAGCGCGTTGGCCAACTCGTTATGTTCGGCCAGGGCCAGCTTTCCCTCCTTGAGGCGCCAGATGCTCCATGCATGCGTATCCTCCGGCCCGCCAACAGAGCTCCCTGAAACCCGCAAGCGAGTTACCTCAGCGCCAATCCGCGATGCAAGATTCATCAACAGGTCAACTTGCGACCGCATGTGCTCCGCGCCGTACATCGAGGCCATCAACAATGAGCCGAGCACTTTGCATCCGTGACAAACCGGTACCGCCACAAACGTGCGAGCCACCATACTGGCATCCGTCCCATCACTCCTGTCCTCAGGACAAAGATCAACGACGGCCGTTTCTCCACTCTGCACCCGCTTGGCCACTTCTGGACCAGCCCCAACTCGGCGAAGGAACTTCGGACACGACTCACCGACTGATCGGGCACAGTGGATCATCTGGCTGCTCGAAGGTGCATCATGAAGATGGATTCCACAACAAATCGTTCCGTCCAGTCGCTGTATCTCAGCGGGAACAGCCGAAAGCAGGTCATCTATACTTACGGCCTCCGACATGAGGTGATCCAGTCGACTACCAAGAGCAATGATCTGCTCGGTCAGTTTGCTTTCGGTGATGTCACGTGCGAGACAAAGCAGGCGCAGATCCAGGACATCAAGCTCGTCAGCGGCATGGTAAACGGTTGCATGTACCCACACCGGGGCACCATCGAGTCTGAATACTCTAAACTCGACCGAGGCCGTTCCCTCGCAGCTCTCGGCCTCCTCTACAGCCTGCAGCAGACGGGGCCTGTCCTCGGGATGCACTGGATCAAGAGCATTCGCTCCAACGGCCTCGTCTGCTTCAATCCCAAACACACTTTCAAATGAAGGGGATGCAAACACAACCGAAAGAGATGACGATATTCCGTAGTAGGCCAACCCCGGGGATGTCATCAGCAGGAACTGAGATCCAAGAGCAAGTTTCGTCCTGGCTCCGTCGTTGTCATGGCGATCAGATGTGGAATCCTTCATGGTGCTCTCTTGCTCCTGATCTACTCCCGATATACCTTCTTGGCAACGCAACCGGCACAAATCGCCGACTACGCCTCGACTCTGCTCCCTCCCCAAAATGTCTGGCTGTAAACAGCACAATGTCCCCGGGCAACCTCAGCACGACGGATTCATGTGCAATCCCCCCGGCCGTCGCTGTCAGGACGCCTACGAATCCGGTGTCTGATATACGTCCACCAAACGCTGAGCGATCGACAACAACTCAATACGTAATGAATCCGGTTCGACAACCTCGGCCAGCGGTCCGAATCCGAGGATCCACCGTTGAATCTCCTTCGTACCCCTGACCGTGACCTCATATCTGACAGCGCCGTCTTCCAGCGGAATGATCGTCTCGTTCGGATGGTGAGACGACGAACTCACTACCTTCGCTGCCGTACCCGAAAACTTGACCACGACTCTGGTTGATTCCCCGCTGTACACCTCCCAGCTACCAGCAAAGTAGGTCTCCGGGCTTATGCCGGTGCGGGGCTTGAAGCCCTCTGAGAGCACTTTCAGTGATTTCAGGCGATCGATCCGAAAGGTTCGAAAATCCTGTCTCATTCGACAGTATGCGACAAAATAGAACGCTCTGGCCCTGAACACAACAAAATACGGCTCAAGAACCCGGGTAGCGACCCCACTCTCAATAGACTCGTACTCAACTTCAATAGCTCGATATTCCTGTATCGCCTTCTCCAGATCGGCAAAAGACCGAGTTGCCCGGTTCAGGTCGATCGTAGACATCCAGGAAATGTGTGTCGCCGGTGGATGCAGCCTCTGCTCATTTTTGACAGATTCTGACATCCCCGCCTCTACTTTCGCCATCACCTGATCAGCGAGCTCACTGTACTTGCCAGTGATCCGCAGTGGCGATGATTCCAGAACCATCTTGAGAAGTTGATACTCTTCGTGGCCAAAATTGAGGGGAGGCAAGAAACAGTCCGAAGCCAATTTGTAGCCTCGATCGTAGTAGATCGGTATGTTCGCCTGAGACAGCGCCAGAATGTCTCGGTAAATCGAACGCTCAGTAACCCCGCACTCGCGGGCCAGACTGGCTGCATTCAGATTTCGGCGGGATCTGAGCAGATTCAAGATATACAACAGACGGTCATATTTCGGCATGCCCATGAAGTTTCGCCTCCGTCGCCGAATATAGTCAATTCGGCGCCGATGAGCAATATGGGATCGACACCATAGTGTAGATCATCTCCGGTCTGGGCGGTGATCGTCAAAGCACAGTCAGCCCAGCATAACACATACAGC
>CAZXRO010000322.1:0-3369 GCA_964642435.1 uncultured Ignavibacteriales bacterium | reverse complement strand
AGTCTTCTTCAGAGACGGCACCTTCGTACTCGGGGGACTCAGGATCAATGATCGATCGGAAAACCAGATTGCCAAATGGGGCTTCATCCGGGGCGAACTCCTCGCCGCCGACACTCCATCCATCCGCGCCAGTAGACACCAGTGTATCGCGGCCAATCACACCACCAATCCAGAATGCTGCCCCGAACAGATATCGGGTTTCACTTCCCTTGGGAAACTCGCATGCCAGGACCTGCTCACCGGTGAAGAAGTCGGAAACTCCGGCGGGAGAGAACTCACCGCCACCGAAGGTACCATTGTTCGTGATACCCAGCACCATGCGGCCTACCTTGTGCTGCGTGATACCGTACGCGGGCGTGAAGCTTGCTTTGGTGCGAGTTTCGTCCGTGTCGCGTTTCTTGTTGATATGGTTGCGGCCTTCGACGGTCGGTACCGCCATCGAGCAAGTCAAAACACACGCTACAAGTATCGTAGCAAACCTTCTTACCATAGCCAGCACTCTATACTTTGAGGTTTTATCTTTCTGACGAATCCACCACTCAATCTGCTTAATACAATCAGCCAATCTGCTGTTTATCTCGCTGTGCCACCTCACAGCCTGTCAGGCAGATAGGCCCAAAAAACAGATCGTTATTCTACTAAAAATGTGGGGCACGGGCAAGCACTTTCGCGAAAAATCACGGAACGCCCGACGCAACATCTGCGTGCATCATTCGGCGGCCCGTGGATTTGAGTGTCCAATGCTGGTATGTGATGGTTGCGAATGACTCTGGGATTAAGCAAGAAGGCCGACGGAACAGCCGCCGGCCCTCGCTAAGGTCATATTCGCCGTGGTGTTAGCAATCACAGGGAGGTGGGCCACTATTGAAGAAGTAGGCCACCAGATATGTCAGGTCCGTGACATTGACGGCATCATCGCAGTTGGCGTCACCGGCCAGAAACGGTATCGGCTCAGGACCGTTCGTGAACAGGAATGCGACCAGGTAGGTCAGATCCTGAATATTGATCGGCGGTGCGCCATCGACATCGCCATGGTTGATACACTCGATAGCAACTGACATTGCATCGCCAATGGGACGATAACTGCCCAGTGTACCCTCGAAGACTAAGTCATAGGTCAAATATGGTTCAAGGGATATAAACATCGTATCGCCTGATTGTGCCGATGCCGGAGTCGTAAAGTAGAGTTTGACTAAGGGGCCGCTGCCAATGGCGAGTGGCACCCCCGCTCCCGAGGCAACCGGCTGCAACTTGATTGTGTAGCGGCCAAAGAACGCATCGTAGTGGACGTATTCCGCCACATCGTAGTACCAGGTGCGACATCCCTCGACAGATATCGAGTCCGGCTGGACCTTAAAATCTCCGCTGAGGACAAGCGGTATCCTTATGTCATCCAATTTGATAGTATTGTTACCATAAACCACAACTTCAATGATCTCGTCTGGCTTGGTCTCAATGTCATTTACCCTCAGGGTATCAGCGACCACCACAATGTAGTCCTCTTTCTGGGCGGAGCGGATATCACCGTCGGCATCGATTTCAATGGACACGTCGTAAACTCCAGGGCTGGCGTATTGGTGACTCGGATTCTGTGTTGCAGCGCTGTCACCATCGCCGAAGTCCCATGCCCAGGTATCCACAGCGAGGCCTGAGCTGGCCGTGAACTGCACATCGAAGGGCGTCCAGCCGAAAGTCGTATCCGCCACAAAGGATACGCCCTGGAGTTCATCAACCGAACCGGCAAGATTCGGCATGGGGCCGATCAGTTTGGCATTCGGGGCCTGGGGCGTGGAATGCGTCTGGAGGAGGTCCCGCATCTCGGCATGGTCGAGGACACGACCGTGGATCGCTTTGTGAATGCCCTGTAAGGCAGCACAGGCCCCGACGATAATGGGAGAGGCGCTCGATGTGCCCCCGAACTGGGCGGTGTAGTATGTCGTTGTGTCAGTACCGTACAGATCGCCGTAGCCGAGAGTATATACCCCGGACCCGAACCCGTGAACATCGATACGCTGGCCATAACTGGTAAACCATTCAGGGATATGGACGCTGTTGGCTGCGCCGACCATAATGGCACCCGAGAAACGGTAGTCAGGGTTGAATAACTGCCCGTATAGAGCTGTGTCGTCGAGATTCTGAGCGCCGTTGGCACCGGCTTCGACCACAATTCGACCCATTGCCGTCACGGTGACGATAGCGTCAAAGATATCCTGAAAGTACTCAGCCGGAACATAAGCGCCACCATTAGGGCCCTCGTACTGCAATTCTATGAGGATGATATCGCCGGTATCGGAATTGTTGGCGGCTGTAATCAGGGCCGTAGCGAGGTCCATGGAACCGATCGACACCGTACCGAGATCGACGTTGAAAGCAATGCCGGTCATACCGAAGCTATTGGAATCGGCAGCGATTTCGCCAAGCACGGCAGTACCGTGATTCCACCATGTGGGATCATTGATCTTGGATCCGGCGATATGAAAACTGGAGGTACCGCCGCGAAGGTCTTCGTGTGACTCTACCCAGTTACCCTCGATGTCGATCACCTTGACCGTTTCGCCCTTGCCGCCGGGGGCGGACCAGGCATAGCGGGCATCGATCCCCATCGGGGCCGGATCAAGGTAGTTCTCGTTGCTTTCCCAGTTTGGTGTGGGAGCCATCGGCAGTTTAGGGACTGGCTCAAAGAAGGCCAATTCCACAGCCTCCAGGCGGTTCAGTTCATTGATTAGTCTGAGCTTTTCATCGGGCGTGGCGTCCGGGGCGACTTCAATATTGAAGTATAGGGCCAGGTCCGGCAGCGTGATATTGTCTGCCCGACTGGCAGCCTTGGCTCGGATTTCCCGCAACTGGGATGCCTCTATAGCCAGTCTGTGGTCCAGCCCGACGAATCTGTCATGACGACTGAGCACACTGTTGAATTGGCCCAGCCGGGGATCGGTACCGGTGACGGTCGTCCCGAGAGGTTCGACATTGCCCACTGACTCGGCGAACTTCACGACAATGCGGTTGGTATTGGCCCAGGATGGCAGGAATTCATACGTGGTCTTGGCTGCGGCCTCTCGACGAAGCTCTTTGGCTGCCACGTCCGGGGCCAAGCCTGCAACAAGCAGGACCAGCAACACGGCAAGGGTGACGATCAATGAAGACGGACGAAAATGGCGCTGCTCCATGGTTCTTCTACTTCCTTAGGGTATATTTCTATGTCGGATATCCATTGAGTTTGGTTAATGGGACCGCCTGTAAGATACAACAAAAGCGGTTTTTTGCAAGCGTGTAACACGGACTGGCGCGGTCGCATTTGCTACGTCATATCAACATCAGTTGGTTGCGACTTGTTCGCCGGGTTGCCCGTTCTTAAGCGTTTTTCCTGGC
>CAZXRO010000321.1:0-3387 GCA_964642435.1 uncultured Ignavibacteriales bacterium | reverse complement strand
CCCCTGGCAGGGCGTCTACAACGTCGGCTTCCGCGTGGTATCGTATGGCAAGAATCCCCTCAGAGAGGAGCCATGAAGTCACACACCATACCGGGGCGCACCAGCGGCCTGCCTCGGCGTTCACTCATGTTATGGCCTACATGCTCGCCAAGTCGCCCATGGCGACCCTTTAGACCGGAGGCTTCGGCTGCTTCGTTTCCTCCACACCCGCTCCGATTGCTACCGGCTGGAGCGACACTTGCCCGGCGGGTATGTCCCCCGCTGAGGTCCTGCGCCTTCTCACGGCGCACGAATAATCCGGGTTGAAATAATCGGAAGGATCTATCTTATGAACATTCTAAAGTCAGGCACAACTTCCCTGGCAGCACCTGCGATCGTGGTCGTGAGTCTTGCGGTTGCAGTTTTTAACGGTGACATTCAGGCTGCCAGCAGGATTGTCTATGTCAGTGAATACGGAGCCACTGTGGATGATGGGACGGATGATACCGCAGCCATCGATGAGGCCATAGCGCATGCCATCAGCCTCCCCGGCTCGAAAATGCTCATCTTTGACGAGGGCACCTACAATGTGACAGATAGCCTGGATATCGATAAAGCGAAAAACCTGACGGTGGTGGGTGCTGTCAACAAGACCGACGGGTGGCCGGGCACGCGACTATTGATGAACAACAGTTGGGACTGGCATGGAGAGAAGTTCTTCGTCACCACGAATTCCGAGAATGTCACCGTCAGGAATTTCATTACGGAATTTGACGTCACACCCGGAGTACTGGGACGAGTGGTGGCAATCGACGGTGACGAAGTCACCATCGAAGTGGTTCTGCCCCAGGATACGACGGATATGCCGGAAACCCATATCTGCGAGAAAGGGGGCACCTACATCTATGATATGGACCTTCTGCAGAAACTGAACAAACTGGCGGGACGGGATGTGGTCTGGAACAAAGTTCCGGGAAGTACGACCCAACTTACGACCAATTACCCCGGCATTGCCGAACAAGTGGATATCGGCGTCTCCATCCATAGCATTGCCTTCTACACGGAGTATTGGGCAGCGCCTACCCGAGTCCATGACAGCAAGAACTATCACGCTGAAAACATCGTCAACCGGGGCCAGGGCAGTAATTTCCTGGGAACAACCACCGAAAACGTAACCATCCGCAGGCACTATTATGACAACGACAACGGTATTTACGATGCCGGGCGCTCCAATGGCACCATGATACGGGACTGTTCCGGGCTGGTTTTGGTGGATACCATGGTCAGTGACCACCACACCGGGGAGGAGGACACCAACGACTTCAACACCTATCTCAGCGAGGTGAAATCGGTTGACAACGCGGAGAGGACGGAGTTCACGTTAGGGGGGCGTCGTGGGAAAGAATATAATCACGAAGGCGACCGCATCGCCTTCTACAAGGATTTTTCCGATCCCTATCCCGACTTCACCACCCGTTATGTCACGGTGGACAACCTGAAAATTACGGTAGCAGACCCGCTTCCGTCCTGGGTGGGGCAATACACCAAATTTTACTGTCTCGACCATCAATCCGCCGCTACAAGACTCATTGATTCACGTTTTCTCGGCACTAAATTCTTCATCCGGGGTTGGGATGTATTGTATGATGACTGTGAATTTGCCAGCAGTATCATGGTGCAAGTGAATACGATTCTGGCAGCCGATTCCATTGCGGAAGGGCCGCCTCCGGCGAATGCCCGAGTCACGAACACGGTTTTCAGGAATCATGCAAGGTTCGAAACCAACACTCCCAAAAAAGATCATCCCATCAGATATGTGAAGGATGAGGACCAGCTCTTCGAGGATATCACTATCGCCAACTCGGTATTTCTGGACAAGTCGCACATTGACTTGGATCAAATCAATGGCTTGATGATCAAAGACAACCTTTTCAGCGACGCACTGGATATCACGGTGGGGCCGCATGTGAGTGGCCTGGTCCAATCCGGAAACAAGGTCCTGAAGGAAGACGAGGTCAACCTGCTTGCGGACGGTGGTTTCGAGAGCGGTGAATTTGGAAACGCTTGGAGCCTCGATGCCGGTGACGCGGAAATCGTCGGTAGCGATGCGAGAAATGGAGACTATTGCTTGAAGATCCCCGGGGGCTACACCCAGGTAACCCAGACCTTGACCGGCCTGGAGGAAAACACCTGGTATATCCTGCGCTACCATGCTCGTAGAAGCGCACGAACGAACATCACGGAACTGGTCACCAAAGTCTATGACACCGGAACCGGTTATGATGTCTTCAGTCAGGAGCGGATGCGTGGCACATCTTACTCGAGCATGGAAGAACTCTGTTTCAAAACGGAAAACGGCGTCACCTCGGCCAGAATATCGTTCGCAAGCTATGACATGGAGGCCGATGAGGTGATGATTGATGATGTAAGTGTGAGTAAAATCATCGATTTGCCGGTCAAGGTGTTCACGAACTATCAGGCGGAGGAGGCGACACTGGTTGGATGCAATGCGCTTTCCGACGACTATGCTTTTAACGGAAAGTATGTGTCGGGGATCGATGCCGATGGAGACCACGTTGAATGGAATAACGTCGCCGGTTCCAAGCACCTTACCATCCGCTACTCGACGACCAACGCGCTGGGGAAGCTGGCGCTTTATGTAAATGGGGAGTTTCGTCGGCTCGTTGAATTCCCTGAAACCGCGTTTGATAGCGGCAAATGGGCGTGGAATGAAGTAAAACTGTATAATGTGAACCTGCCGGATGATTCTTCTATAGAGATGCGATTTGAAAGCGACAAGGGCTGTCAGGCGGCGAACATTGACAGTATAATGGTGAGGAGCAATACATTGGAAGATGTGTCCGGAACAAGGGTGAAGCCCGGGTCGGAATGAACTGCTCCGAGGTGCGCGTGTCCTGGAACGAAGCCCGGGGCTTTTGCCAGTGGCTCAGCGAACAGACCGGCGAGCGTTTTGACCTGCCCACCGAAGCCGAGTGGAATGGGCGTGCCGCGCCGGCACCGCAGCGGAGTTTCCTCCCGCGTTGAAAGAAGAGCAAGCCGAAGGCGCCAACTGTGCCGGTGTGTCTTTCGGCAGTTTCCAGGCCGCCAATACACTGACGTACCGCCTCTTCGATGAAAGTTGGGACGATGGCATCGTCGTAACCGAGAAGGTGGGCGCCAACAAGCCCAACACGTGGGGTCTCAGAAACATGCACGGCAACGCGGCCGAGTGGACGCGCTCGCTCTACCGACCCTACCCTTACCGTGCCGGCGACGGCCGCAACGACATGAATGCGCCCGGCAAGCGCGTCGTACGCGGCGGTTCGTTCAGCGACCGCCCGAAGCGCTGCACCGCCAGCTACCGCCTCGGCTACCACCCCTGGCAGGGCGTCTACAACGTCGGCTTCC
>CAZXRO010000320.1:0-3397 GCA_964642435.1 uncultured Ignavibacteriales bacterium | reverse complement strand
TGAGGATGCCCTCAAGGATCCCCGAGACATTCTCTACTGGGCCGAATACCCCGACCCCTCAGACCTACTCGGCGGCGAACAGCCCCACGCATAGTTAGCACCCACCGCGACCAGAAGGCCACGTCAGCGGTCTCGCATTGGCGGTATATGTAAAAACTACTTTACATAATGTACAGCACTCATTACATTGATACTAACAATCACGGAGCGAGAGACTGATGGAGTTGAGAAACCATATTCGGCAACACCGGGCGCGGCTGAGTTTGACTCAGCAGGAACTGGCCGAGAAAGTGGGCGTATCGCGCCAGACGGTTATTTCGATCGAGAAGGGCCGTTATGTTCCTTCGACGCTATTGGCCTTTCGAATCGCACGGGAGTTACACATGAGTGTGGACGAGTTATTCGAACTCAATGATGGGGGAGTCGGCCGTGAAGAGTGAAATGGACGCAATGAATCTGGATGAGCGTCAGCGACTCTGTTGGCTGAGAGCGAATCGACTGACTCTAATCGTGGTCGGCCTGGTCTGGCTGGGAATGATCGCATGGGAGGTGGCACACGAACGGCTGCCCTGGTTCTTGATCGTCATGGTATTTGTGTTCGCCGTGATCAGGGTCACGGCATACTGGATCTACAGCCGCGCGGTGGATTGAGACTTGGTCTCAAGTGTTGAGCCTCATACGAACCCAGGGAGAAGAGGTGAAGCGTTCGCGTGTCCGTCCGGACCGGATCGAATCGCCGTGTCTTACCGTATCACTTTAGAACCGAGTTGAGAGCAAACACCAGCTCGATATTGTGGAATGGCCTGCGAAAGAGACCGTCCATGTTGCTCGACTGCGACAGTGTGCTGCGACAACTAACGCTAAAACTCGTACTCCATCCCGATGATTGGCAGCGCCGACCATTGGTGGATGACGTCTTGCTTCTGCTCGATCTCGTTCCAGTAGTAGTCGGAGACGTTCTCGCGGTTGTAGGCGTTCCAGATCGACAGATAGACAATCAGGTTGGAGCCCGACCAGTTGAAACGCCGATCGACACGAAGGTTTAGCGAGTGGTAGGCCGGGAATCGTTCGGCGTTGACCAGGGCCTCATCGCGAACACTTCGGTTAATAGCCGCCGAGGCTTCCTGGTCCAGGGGAGTATAGGGCCTGCCGCCGGCAAACACCCAGCGCAGGCTGTAGTTCCAGTGCTCGTTGGGCTTGTAACCGCCCTCGATCGACATTAGGACCTTGTTGTCCACCAGTCGATCGCGCCAGACACCGTCGTATCCCTCATAACGCGACCGCGAGTACGATCCCGATACCAGGCCATAGACACCGCTTACCAGCTTCCGCTGGAGTGTCAGCTCGACACCGGCCGAGTAGGCCTTGCCATTGTCGACAAGCGTCTCGACTGGCGCATACAGGCGCGCCAACCCGTACTCATCGGCCAGCATGAGCTGTGGCTGGTCGGGATCCATCGGCATGTGATAATATTCTTTGTAATAGGCCTCCACCGTCAGTCGCGTGTCCGACCTCAGCAAGTGCCGCGCGCCAAGCACATAATGAACCGCCATTGGGTCGCGCAGCTCGCGGAACACCTCATCCCAGACCAGAATGTTGGGTTGCAGGAACTGCCGGTAGATTCCCGCTGCGCCGGTCAGGGCAGTGCGATCATTGAACTCATATGAGACCGAAAACCTGGGGGAGATATACTGATTGTGGTTGGCCTCCGACCAATCAAAACGCAGCCCCAAAGTGGTCGTAAGGCGCGTGGTCGGACGATAGGTCATCGATGCATGAGCGCCCGTGAACACTGCTTTCTCATAGATGTCAACCGTATCCGGCGCCGTGGTGTCACCCACGAAGTTTGTGTACTCCGAGATGCGGTTGTTGTAGTCGTTGAACACCTGCTTGACATCGAGCCCGAAATCCATCGAGAGCGACTCGTCAAATCGATAGTGGTTCCGGTTGCGAACCTGCAAGGCCGCTTCGGTTGTATTCTGTTCGGTCAGGTGCAGGTCGGACTTGGTCTCGTAGAAGCTGTTGCCGTACTTGGTCGCAAGGTAGCCCACCGATGTGTTCGAAAATCCGTTTCCCCAAAGGTAGCGCCAGTTGGTCCCGAACGCATACTCCCAGCCGTCGGAGACACCGTACACGCTGAACCCGTCCTCGATCGACTGATCCTTCTCGAACTCGATATAGTCCACCCCGGCCACTCCCAGGAACGTCAGCTGGCTCCGCGAGGACAGATCGTACACAACTTTGCCCTGGTAGTCCGAGTACTTGGGAGCGACCCCGGTACCGATCGCATCGACCAGCAGGTCAAGGTAGCTGCGACGGGCGCTGAACATCCACGATCCCCGGCTGCGCGCCATCGGGCCTTCGACTGTCGCCTCCAGTCCGGCGAAATGGGCGCCGATTTGACCATCGAACTGCTCGCGGTTACCCTCGCGGAAGGTCAACTCCATGACGGACGATAGCTTGCCGCCATAGGCCGCAGGGAACCCGCCGGCCGAAAAGTCGACAGACTTGATGAAATCGACATTGATAAGCCCGATTGGCCCGCTTGTGGTTCCCTGCAGGGGATAGTGGTTGATATTGGGTATCTCGATATTATCGAGGTAGAAGGCGTTCTCCAGCGGCGAGCCGCCCCGTACCGCCAGCGCGTTGAGCTGATCATCGACCTTGGCGATGCTTGGCAGCGTTGCCAGGATGCGACTGACATCACCCGCCGTACCCGGCGAGCGGCGAATCTCCTCGGAGGAGAAGCTCACCGAGCTTGATGGTTGATCATCGGGCTGCGAGAAGAATCCCGCCGAGACTGTGATTGAGTCCACGGCCACCGTAGACTGCTTCAACTCCCCATCGACAAAAACCGTCCTGCGCGGTTTGACCACAATGTCTGTTTGCGCGAGGGGCTCGTAGCCAATACTGCGAAAACTCACGGCATAGGTGCCGATTGGCACATTTGCAATCCGGTAGCGTCCCTCATCATCGGTACTCGCGCCTTGAGTAGTGCCGACAATAACCACGCTGGCGCCGATAATCGGCTGCAAAGTGGACGCATCGACAACCCGGCCTTTGATTGCACCCTGTGGGCCCTGCGACGCGAGACAGATCGGGGACAACAAGAGAACGACCGCCAGAAGTAGTCCCAGTTGATGACGCGATGATGTGAACTTCAAACCTTCAGCTCCTTGTGGACGTTTCAGCCTTCGATGACCTTCAATATACGGGGTCCTACGCAGGAAGTGTGTTAGGGGTTCATTAAAACGGGGCAGATATGCATGGTTTCAAAGGGCTGGGGCCGAAACCTGTGTCGGGCAAAGGAAAATACCCCCGGCAGGACTCGAACCTGCTACCCTCTGCTTAGAAGGCAGATGCTCTATCCGGATGAGCTACGGGGGCATGCCCCGTT
>CAZXRO010000319.1:0-3429 GCA_964642435.1 uncultured Ignavibacteriales bacterium | reverse complement strand
TGATCTTCTCACGTCCCCGGTCAGCGAAATCAATATCGATATCAGGCATGGAGATACGCTCCGGGTTCAAGAACCGCTCAAAGAGCAGCCCGAATCGAATAGGATCGATACTCGTAATCCCCAGCGCATACGACACCAGCGAACCCGCCGCCGACCCGCGACCCGGCCCCACCCGAACGTTTACCTTGCGGGCGTGGTCGCAGAAGTCCTTCACGATCAGGAAATACCCCGCATACCCCATCTGCCTGATGATCCCCAGCTCGTACTCCAGCCGCTGTTCGACCTCCTCGGTTACCTCCGGATAGAGACGCTCGACACCCTCACGACACAAATGCTCCAGGTACTCATCCGGTCCGGCGTGCGGCCGGGGAATGGGAAACACCGGCAGCTTGAGATCCCCCATCGACAGCTTGAGATTACACCGCTCGGCAATCTCCATGGTGTTCTCAAGCGCCTGCGGATAGTCTCCCAATACCTGCTTCATCTGTTCGGCTGACTTGAAGTAGATCTGGTCGGAATTGTAACGCATCCGGTCGGTGTCGGTGATCATCTTGCCGGTCTGGATGCACAACAGGGCGTCATGGGCCTCGTAATCCTGCTGGCGCAGGTAGTGGCAGTCGTTGGTCGCCACCAGCGGAATGCCGGTCTCTTTGCTGACTGAAACCAGCTTCGGAAGAAGCATCACCTCCTGCTCCAGCCCGTGATTCTGAATCTCGATAAAGAAATTCCCCTCGCCGAATATCTCCAGATGCTCCCTCGCGGTCGCCACCGCTTCATCCGTATGACCACGCATCAACTGCCAGTTGATCTCCCCCTTCAGGCAGGCGCTGGTCGCAATCAACCCGGCAGAATGCTGCCGAAGCAACTCCTTGTCGACCCGGGGACGATGATAAAACCCCTCAAGAAACCCGGCCGAGGTCAGTTTCATCAGGTTCTGGTAGCCTACCTCATCTTTGACCAGCAACACCAAGTGAAAGCCGCCATCGGGATACGCACTCGAGGGCTTCTTGTCGAAACGACTTCCCCCGGCCACATAGATCTCGCAGCCGATAATCGGTTTCAGCCCCGCCTTGGTCGCCTTCTGGTAAAACTCCACCGCACCGAACATATTGCCATGATCAGTCACGGCCAGCGCCGGCATTTTCATCTGCTGAGCCAGCTCCACCAGCGAATCCAGATGGCAGGCCCCATCGAGCAGCGAATACTGGCTATGCGTGTGCAGATGTATGAAATTCTCGTACTTCATCGTCTGTGGACTACTCTTTCCGGTTTGCTCTGCTATCCGACGGACAACAACGATCCCGGCGACCTGCTATCCCCCTTCATTGTACGACACCGCAACGTGAATCGTCAATCGCTTTCCCGCCCAATGGCTGACCAGAACAAAAAAACGGGGCGGGCAAACTGTCAACACACCAGATCGCCCGCCCGTTATATGGCGGTTCGAGAAGGCGGCGTAGCCGGGAGTGCCTTGGCCGCAGTTTTCTCTGCCATTATGACGTGCCGAATACCGCAAATGTGCAACTCAGTCCCGCCACAGCCCATATCACATTTTCACCACAGAATTCACCACAAGACATGATTTTCCACTGACGCCCCCTGTCAGTGGCTTTGCCTATTTTGCTTGTGTATCAAATGTGATATATTGAGCGAATACTTGTGACTATCATGTATGCCAAAGATGGCGCCCGAAAAACAGCGCCAGACAATCGTTCACTCCAAACTCGTATATGTGATTATGGCGAATAAGAAAACTGCGATAAAGAAAGGTTCAGAGAACATGGCTATCGGAAGCGGAGCAGACAGAAAGAAAGCTCTCGAGGCCGCCCTCACCCAGATCGAACGCTCATTCGGCAAGGGCTCGATCATGCGGCTCGGCAATGGCACTGTCCTGCCGGTCGATACGATCTCCACCGGCTCGATCGGTCTGGACCACGCGCTCGGAGTCGGCGGTATCCCCCGTGGCCGGGTCACCGAAATCTACGGTCCGGAATCCTCCGGTAAAACTACGATGGCCCTGCATGCCATCGCCGAGGCCCAGAAAGTCGGCGGCGTGGCGGCGTTTATCGATGCTGAGCATGCGCTCGATGCCACCTATGCCCGCGCGCTGGGGGTCGATGTCGACAATCTGCTGGTCAGCCAGCCCGATACCGGCGAACAGGCGCTCGATATCACCGAAACCCTCGTGCGCTCCGGCGCCGTCGATATCATTGTGGTCGACTCGGTTGCCGCGCTCACGCCGCGCTCGGAGATCGAGGGCGAGATGGGCGATGCCCACATGGGGTTGCAGGCCCGACTGATGAGCCAGGCCCTGCGCAAACTGACCGCCATTATCTCCAAGTCCAAGACAGCCTTGCTGTTCATCAACCAGATCCGCATGAAGATCGGCGTCATGTTCGGCAACCCGGAAACCACCACCGGCGGTAACGCCCTCAAATTCTACTGCTCCTGCCGGCTGGATATCCGTCGCATCGCGGCGATCAAGGATGGCCAGGAGGTGATCGGATCGCGCACCCGGGTGCGGGTGGTCAAAAACAAGGTCGCCCCGCCGTTTCGGGAGACCGAGTTTGATATTGTCTACGGCAAGGGTGTTTCCCGCTCCGGCGAGTTGCTGGATATCGCGGCGAACAACGGCATCGTGGATAAGTCCGGCGCCTGGTTCAGCTACGGCTCCGACCGCCTGGGCCAGGGGCGCGAGAACGCCAAGACTTTCCTTGAGGAGAACCCCGACCTTTACGAGGAGATCTACGGCAAGGTCCGCGTGGTGCTGGGGATGGCAACAGACACTACAGCGGAAGCATCCGCCGACGAAACGGCCGAAACGCCCGTGGAGGAGGAGGCGAAGTAGGCGGGGGGCCGCCAACCAGAAAAGCGGCAGCAGCATTAGGCAGATGGGAAGACTAATGAACCCTAAGTATAGAACTGTCATTTTGGACCAGACCGAGAACTAGCCCAGAACGGCCAAACTTGGCAGTAGACCAGCAGTAACGGACAAGACAGCTACGGCGGTTGAAATGCACCAAACGGTTCTATGAAAATCACTTAATGAACTTTCCGCTTGCCTTATGTACGTGAAAATGCAATTAGTTGACAAGGGTAAGCTACCAAGTGACAGTTCCTGTGGCAAGGAGGGTTAGCCAATGGCATTGGCATCCAACCAAAGAACAGTGGTTGTTGTGGCGGTGATTGTGCTGTTTGTCATGTTTCTGTTCCCACCCATGCTCTTGACCACGAGCAACGCCGACAATCCCAATTGGGCCGTAACAGATTACCGGATTGTGACAGATACGAGGGGGCGTGTAGACGTTCCGCTTCTCGCTCTGCAGTGCGTGGTGCTGGTAGTTGCAGCTCTCGGCGTCATCGCAATCCTACCAAATCAAAAGCCACCGGATGAGTCCTCTGAACGACGATAGGGTATAGCGACAGTGT
>CAZXRO010000318.1:0-3433 GCA_964642435.1 uncultured Ignavibacteriales bacterium | reverse complement strand
CTTATCTGCCGGACGGGGGTATTATACCCCCCACCGGTGCTTTCGTAAGCCTATATCTCCCAATAATACCGAATAACGTGCAACCGTTTTGGGCACGATTTGGTCACGGTTTTCGGCCATGCCCGATGTAGGGAAATATACCGAATCTACTTGACCATTGATCTCGAAAAGTGTTCATTTGTTCCGATAACAGTATCAATTGTATCAAAAAATGAATCAGTTGCTCTTAGCATGTGCGCGCAAAAATCAGAAACCGAAACGTCGATCGGGGTAAGCTCCGGAATAGGCGAGGCCCTGTTTCCCAAGATTCGCCGGAAGGCGCTTGCGCTGTTCCTACTCAATCCTGAAAAACAGTATTATTTCCGCGAAGCTGTCAGATTGCTGGGCGACACGCCTGGCTCCCTTCACCGCGAGTTGAAGTCACTGACAGCGGCCGGGATCCTCTCGGTCGAGCAGATCGGGATGCAGAAGTTCTACCGCGCAAATCCAGAGAGTCCTGTTTTCGATGAACTCAAGTCAATTGCCGAAAAGACATTTGGCATTGCGGATGTTCTCCGTGACGTCCTGCGAACTGAAGCCGAAGCGAAGATTGACGCGGCCTGGATTTACGGCTCAGTTGCCAGCGGGCAGGACACAAGTTCAAGTGACATTGATCTTATGGTGGTTGGCAGCTTGTCATTTCGCGAGTTGGTCGCTATCCTGAAGCCGGTAGAAGAGCAGATGCAGCGCCCGATCAACCCGACGCTGTATTCGGAAAGTGAGTTTCAAAAGAAGGTCCAGGACGAGAATCACTTTCTTTTGAACGTATTGAACTCCGACAAGTTATTCGTGGTGGGAAACGAAGATGACCTTGAAAGATTGGCTCAGTAGCGGCTGGCTGAAACAGCATGCGACGAGCCGCAAGGAAACAGCCGATCTCCTTGCCAAGGTTGACCGGGACATTACCGAGGCAGGCAAAGAGGAGATCACACTCGACTGGAGGCTGGCCATAGCCTACAACGCGTGCCTTGGTTGCGCGATCATTGCTTTGCGGGGCGAGCGGATACCGGATTCCGGGCGGTGCCGGTCAGCACTACCGTACTATCCAGTCACTGCGGTTTACAGTTAATCCAGAGTCGGACATCATAGCGTCGCTTGAAGCCATCAGTAGAAAACGAGCCATAGTCAGCTATGACGCGGCCGGGACCATTACCGAGTCGGAGGTCGCCGAGGCAATGAGCCTGGCAAGAGAATTGCAAGAGGGGTTGCTTGGCTGGCTGAGGGAGGAGCACCCAGAACTGATATGAGAGTGATTAGCCGTGTCTAACAAGGATGCTGTAAGATCGATCAAGTCAAGACTGGCCGGGCTGAAACGCGGACGACGGTTTATTGAGTACCGAGAGTCGAACGCATTCGCTCTGGAGCTTGAACGTCTGTTAGATGAAATCGACACATTGGCCGAGAACCCACGCAAGGGTGTTGAATTGGTAGCTGCATTTATCCAGACCGATAATGCTGTGCTCGGACGCGCCGACGATTCCAACGGTTCAATCGGCGATGTGTATCGGATATTCGCCTGTGACAGCTTTGTTCGCCATGCGTCTCAATGTGAACACAAGGATTGGCTATACAACGTCGTTCTCAAGTTGTATGCTGATGATGAAAACGGAGTACGCGATTCTGTTATAGCCAATGCGGCCGAATGCTTTCCCGAGTCGTATCTTCGGCGCATGGTCGATGAATTCTGGTCCTTGGGTGACAGAGAGCCGAACGAGTATCAAAGGTATCACTGGTATGGCGCAATTGAAGACATCGCGAGGCAGTTGAAGGATCCGCCGCTATTCGAGAAGGCGTGCCGCGCCCGGAGACAGCAACTGTCGACAGCCGCGCACCGTGACATCGCGGAAGTGTATTTAGAATGTGGTTACCCGCTTGTCGCTCTTCAGTGGCTGGACAAAGTTTCGCCCGACGAGACGTTCCAGCTGGACGAACGCGAGCAACTACTCCTGAAAGTGCTGACAGAGCTTAGCGAAAAGGGGAGAGCCGGAGAGGTTGCATGGAGAATATTCCGTCGGTCGCGGAGCAAGGCACGATTGTCTTTGCTTCTGAACGCAATCGGCGAGTCGGAACAGGAACGCGTCATCGACAGCGAGATAGCACTGATACAAGAATCTCCAACATTAGATTATATCGACGCTTCGTTTCTGGTTGAACTGGAACGCGTAGCAGATGCTGAGCGGTATCTGCTGGAGCGTTTTGCTCAACTCAACGGAGATTACTACTACCAGTTACTTCCGTGGGCAAAGACATTCGAGAAACAAGAGAGATTTCTCCTGGGCAGTATCATCTACCGAGCCCTGTTAGAATCGATCCTCAGACGCGCCAAGTCGAAGTACTACACGTACGGTGTGCGTTACCTGCGTAAACTTGATGATCTGGCACCGCGCGTGGGCGACTGGGGCGAGTTCGTGACCCACGAAGACTACAAGTTGAACCTATGGGTTGAACACAAACTGAAACGCAGCTTCTGGGCACGCTACGACCAATAGACAGGTAAGAAAAAGGGTCACAATATGGTCACCTATGCGGTGTAAGTCCTTGTGTCGCAACGCGAGTATGGGGTTCGATCCCCCCTCCACCATTTTTCGTTTCTCGTAAGTTATTGTAAATCAACGCTAAATGTCTGAGATAAGGGGGGGTGTGGGCCGCTCTATGATGTCGGTTGGCAAGTGTTTTGATCTCATCCGCACGGTACTATGGTGTTGTCCCGGAAAGGAGGCTCCCCCAAGAGTCTTGTGATGTCATGCATCTCCCTCTACATACACGACGCAGATAGTTCTCCAACCTTCAGAGCATTGCTCGCGTTGTCCGAGTTGTGTTGTGAGACCGCATGTGTAAGCTACACGTCGATGGCCCCCGGCCTGTGTGGCCGCGTGGCTCCTCATGGATTCAAGAGCCGCATTCAGCGGGGTATAGAGGACTTCAAGAAAAGGCAAGCCGACCCTTCAATTCTGCTTTGGCATCAGGAACCGACCTCAGCAAAAGACGGCCGATCCCGCGGGCCGGAACAAGACCTGCGGGTGGCAGGTGCATTGGGTGATGTCTTATTGGGACAGTTCGCTCAGAAGCTTCTGTCGTCCGTATTGGAAAACGCTGGCAAGTCTGGTCGATGCTGTCAGATGAATTCCGGGAGGCCGATCTTGCCGACCTCCCGGTTTGTCTTCTCTGTTTGCTGTTTCGCGGGCACTGGCCTCGCTCAGGCGAGGTCAAAGCGGTCGAGATTCATGACCTTGTTCCAGGTGGCCACGAAGTCACGAACAAACTTCTCCTGGGAGTCATCACACGCATAGACTTCCGCGATCGCCCGAAGCTGGGAATTCGAACCGAAAACCAGGTCGACCCGGGTGCCGGTCCATTTGACCTCACCGGTTCTGCGATCACGACCTTCAAACAC
>CAZXRO010000317.1:0-3476 GCA_964642435.1 uncultured Ignavibacteriales bacterium | reverse complement strand
GACTGGCAGGTGCAGGTTATCAGCGAACATTCCCCCAAATAGGATCGCTTAAGATCTCCGTAATACCGGGATCATGCGCCAGGAATCCTTGCTGTTGTCGAATGGCTGGGCGGTGTCAAGTGTGCCGTAGGCCGCTACAATCTCCCAGCCCCCGGCAGCCGCAACCAGCGCCTGAAAATGCCCCCACCCGATCGATCGCTCCTGTACCGGACTCTCCAGGACCTCGCTCAGGTTGGGGCCCGTGACCGTATACCGGGTCACGCCTGTCGCTACCTGGGTCAGTGGATCAAAACTGCTGTCTGTGTTCCATTCTACCTTCACCGACAACCCCTCAGCCTCCATCTCCCAACCGGTCTGCTGCGACTGACCGGCGTTGTACACATCGCGCGGATGTCCCATCTCCAGTATGTACAAGCCGCCCGGCCTCAGCGCCCGGTGCACCGAGCGCAGGTGCCGGATCATGTCCTCATTCGTGAGCATCAGCGAAATCGTGGCCATCATGCATACCGCCAGGTCCACCGGCTCCTCCAGCTCGAACATCCGCATATCACCCTCAAGAAACACACAGCCAGTCGGCGACTGCGTCTCCAACTGATTGCCATAAGTGATCATTTCAGGCTGCAAATCAAGCCCAATCGCTCGCGCGCCCCGATTACCAAACTCCCGGCAATACTGCCCCGGCCCACACCCCAGCTCTATCATTGAGTCAATCTGCTCAAGACCGCTCAAGGCCGCCGCTTTCGCCAGAAAGTCCACCGCGCCCTCAAAGTCACGCCAACGGAACGCAATATCGTAAATGAATGGATAGCTGTACGGGGTTTGTGACAATGGGTTCCTCCAAACAAAATTCCTGGCCTGATAAGTGCCACGGATGCGCAGCGTCCTCACGACCCAAACTTGACTTTCGTCTATAGCTCAGGTATATAGCCCTCAATCATGGAAAACCAAAAGAAGAAATTGACTTATGCTGACAGCGGCGTCGATATCGATGCCGGCGATGCCGCCGTTGAGCGTATCAAGAGGCTGGCCCAGGATACCTTTAACTCAAAGGTGCTCACAGGGATCGGCCTGTTCGGCGGCTTCTATAAGCCCGACTTCTCCGGCATCCAGCAACCCGTGTTGATTTCTTCCTCCGATGGTGTCGGGACCAAACTCAAACTCGCCTTTATGACCGCCATCCACGATACCATCGGCGAAGACCTCGTCAACCACTGTGTCGATGACATCCTCGTCCATGGCGCTCGCCCCCTGTTTTTTCTCGATTATATCGGGACCGGTAAGCTCTCGCCCGATGTTATAGCCGATGTAGTCGCCGGACTGACCCGCGGCTGCAAACAGTGCAACATGCCCCTCTTGGGCGGGGAGACTGCCGAAATGCCGGATTTCTATGCACCGGGAGAGTACGATGTGGCCGGATTCATTGTCGGCGTGGTCGATGAAAACCGCATCATCAATGGTACCGCCATCCAGCCGGGTGACGTCTGCCTGGGCCTGCCGTCCAACGGTCTGCATACCAACGGTTATTCGCTGGCTCGCAAAGTCGCCTTCGACATCGCCGGCAAACAGCCCCATGACCACATCGACCAACTGGGCACAACCGTCGCCAAGGCCCTTATGGCCGTACACCGCAATTATGAACCGCTGGTCCGCGGCCTCCTCGACAGCTTCGAGATCCACGGCATGGCCCATATCACCGGTGGCGGACTGCCGGGCAATCTCTCACGCGTGTTGCCGAAAAACTGCGATGCTGTCCTGCACAAGTCGACCTGGAACGTTCCCCCGATCTTCGACTGGCTCGAAAGCGAGGGAGACCTTGACCGCATTGACATGTATCGCGCCTTCAACATGGGGATCGGCTTTGTACTTGTCGTCCCGGCTGAAACCGCCGATGAATTACAAGCAGCCGTGGGCAAGGCCGGGGAGACAGTCTACCGGATCGGTGAAATCATCCCCGGTAACGGAACCGTAAAAATGAAAGACTGATATGGTACTGCTTTGCATCCTTGATGGATACGGAATCAACGAAAAGACCGACCACAACGCTATCGCCGCCGCCAAACATCCAACAATGGACGATCTGCTGGCCAATCACCCCGGCACCCGTATGTTCACATCCGGAAAGGCCGTCGGTCTGCCCGAAGGACAAATGGGCAACAGCGAGGTCGGACACCTGAATATCGGCGCCGGACGCGTCGTCTATCAGGAAATCACGCGCATTGACAACGCCATCGAGGATGGCTCCTTCTTCGATATTGGTGTTCTCGGGCTGGCCATGGAACGCATTCGCACCGAGAACAAAGCCCTCCACCTGTTCGGACTCATTTCCGATGGTCAGGTGCACTCCTCCATGAACCACCTGTTCGCCCTCATTGACCTGGCCAAAAGCAAAGGGATAGAGAAACTCTATTTGCACGCCTTCATGGATGGTCGCGATACCTCGCCCACTTCCGGCGTGCGCTTCCTCCAGCAGGCTATCGACAAGATGAAAGACACCGGCCTCGGAAAGGTCGCCACTGTCTCCGGTCGCTACTATGCCATGGACCGCGACAAGCGATGGGACCGCACCGACAAAGCCTATCAGGCTATCGTCAACAGGGAAGGCAATCGCGTCGATGACCCCATCGAGGGGATCAAGGCCTCGTATGACCGGGATATCACCGATGAATTCATCGTCCCCACGGTTATCAATCTCGAGGACGATGCCGGGGCCGCCCTGCAGGAGCGCGATCTGTGCATCTATTTCAACTTCCGGGCCGATCGCGCCAGACAACTCTCCTACATGATACTCGGCTACGATCTGGAGGGCATCGATCACCCCAACCACCCCCATGTCGAACTGATCACCATGACCAACTACGACCTCGACATGTTCGAGGCCAAGATTGCCTTCTATCCCGTTCGCCTGCGCAACATCCTCGGGGAAGTACTGGCCAACAACGGCAAGAAACAGCTTCGCACCGCCGAGACCGAAAAGTATGCCCACGTCACGTTCTTCTTCAACGGCGGCGTGGAAAAGAGATTCGAGGGCGAAGACCGCGATCTGATCCCCTCACCCAAGGTTGCCACCTACGACAAGCAACCACAAATGTCCGCTCCCGAAGTCACCGAGAACGCCGTCAAGAAAATCAACTCCGGTAAGTACGACCTGGTCGTACTCAACTACGCCAACTGCGATATGGTCGGCCACACCGGTGATTTCGAGGCCGCCAAAAAGGCGGTAGAGGCGGTCGATGAAGGCCTCGGCAAGCTGCTTGAGGCAGTCAAAGGGCAGGGGGGAGTAGCCATCGTCACCGCCGATCACGGCAACGCCGAGCAGATGTGGGATGAGGACACCGATGGCCCCTTCACAGCCCACACCATCAATCCCGTGCCATGCGTCATTTATGACCCAACCGGCAAGCTGGGCAAATCAGTGAAACTGCGCGACAAGGGCGCGCTGTGTGATCTCGCCCCCACGGTGCTCGATATCCTGGGAA
>CAZXRO010000316.1:0-3476 GCA_964642435.1 uncultured Ignavibacteriales bacterium | reverse complement strand
CCCTTTCGATGACGATGAACCATGTGGACAGACTATCGGAGTCCAAGAGATATCATCAGCGGACTCATAGAACTCAACTGACGCTGTGGACTGTGGGACTATGTCGGGGCCCTGGGCACCGTGGGCACAAGTACTTGACGGTGGTCTACCAGATCGACGCCCATTGTCGGCGCTTGCTGTGGGTCGGCCGGGAGAGGAAAGCCGAGACGCTCGAGGCGTTCTTCGATGAGTTTGGCGAACGAGCTTTGCTGCTGCGGTATGTGTGCAGCGACATGTGGACGCCGTACTTGGACGTCCTCAAACGGCGTGCATCGCAGGCGCTCCACAAGGCAGTGCGCGCCTATCTCCTCAAGGAGCAGTTTCAGCTGCTGTGGGAACATGTCTCACCGGTGTGGGCCGGCAAGTACCTCCACGCCTGGTGCACGCGGGTCATGCGATAGCGCATCGAGCCGATGAAGAAGGTGGCCCGTTCCCTGCGGTGTCATCGCGAGCTGATTCTGAACCGGTTCCGCGCCAAAGGAACCATCTCGGCCGGATCCGTGGAGGGACTGAACAAGCCGAAAGTGACCTTCAGAAGGTCCTATGGATTCCGGACCTTCTCGGCCACACAAACCGCTCTCTATCACGCGCTTGGACGACTCCCGGAACCTCAGTTCACCCACAGATTCTTCTGAGGAGGCGAAAATTCTTTGCGTTCCTGAGGCGTAGCCATCAAAAATGACTCGATCATCCCTTGCGCGATGACAGAATAGCTACGCCGTCCAAATGTTGATTTTGCCAGCAGTAGAATCATGTCATGCAAGCGGACTTATTTTCAAAGATTTCCCCGTTGCGCAAGATCTTCGCGACCATCCCTCTCAAGGAGGAGAACTAGTCGACAAACCTCAACAAGGAGGAAATCATGGGTAGAATCATGATGATCGTCCTGGCAATCCTGCTAGTACCATCTCTCGCCCAGGCCGACCTCGCCTACAAAGGGTATCGGCCGCTCCAAGGCACATCGTTCTCAGTTGAAGTCGGTCATTTTGAAGCGACTGGCTTATCAAAGAGCGAAGCCATTGACGAACTCGAAGAGGGCTTTTCTGACTGGACAGATGAGCTGACAGATGGCGACATCACGTTCAGTCTCGTGGACGGTGGAGATGTAGCTCATGGCCAAACCAGGGACGGTGTGAACTCAATTGTCACACTCTACGACGACACTGACACGTTTCTCGCACGCAGTTTTCATTGGCGGTACTCATACCAATCCTGGCGGTTGGAAGAGTTTGACCATGTGTACCAGGAATGGTGCACGTGCTGGGGAGCGTGTGATTTTTACTGTCAGGATGGCAACGGATATGACATCACGACCATCTGCCTGCACGAAGTCGGCCACCCTCTTGGCCTTCAGGACTGCGACTACTGTGGGCTTGAGAATACTGTGATGAACCGGCCAGCACCACCCGATTGCGGGACAGGCGGGCTTGGCAATTGGGACATCGACTTCGCTAATGTTGTATACGAAGGCCTTTCGTCTGACGCAAACGAACCCGACAATGATATGTGGGACGGCGCCATGGATATGGGTGTACTCGAAAACAACATCGGCTGGAACGACTTATATGACGAGAACAACCGTATGCAAGGTATCATGGACGTCGACATTTTCCAGTTCGATGTGGTCGGCAACTGGAACCCTGAGAATTGGCTTGTCGGAGTGTGGCTCACACCACCGAGCGACTCTGACATGGCGATGCAGTTCATCTTCAATGGGGGTGAGATCGGTGTAGTCGACAGCGGCGGTGAAGGTACTACGGAGTACATTGAATATCCTGCGTGGACTGGTGAATATGACATCCGTGTGTGGGAATCCGACCACGTAGGGTCAGATTCCAACTACGCACTGTGGGTGTACATCTACCAACCGCACTCAAGCGTTGACCTGATGGACCAGGATGTAAAACCCATCACTGTTCGCTATGGGTCACAGCCTGAAGTGACGATCAAGACAGACGATATTGGATTCCTGTCCTTTTATGATGTCACTGGACGTCAGCTGGAAAGGCTACCGATCCGACCTGGCGAGACGACAGTTACGCCTCGCATCCTCAACTCAGGAGTCTACTACGCTCGGCTTACCACTTCAACCAGCACCGACATCGCAAATATGGTCGTAGTGCGATAAGGAGAAATCACCATGCGATACAAGATTAATGTCGTAGTGGCAATCGCAATCAGCGCACTCGTCTGCATGCCTGCATACGGGTGTGAAAGCCCTCGCGGTGCGGCACCGACCGGCTGGGTGATCGGCGTGGTTGACAACGTCACAGCCGAGACCGATGAAAAAGCAGGCATCCTTTCCAGGATCGACCTTACGGTCTTCTATTCCAGGGAAGAGCTGCCTGAGAACATCCAGTTATGCATGTTCGGTGGGAGCATTCTTTCGGGTGACTCGACCGACTCGTACCTGGACCGCGCCCACGAACCCGACAGCGCGTTGCTTACGGTGTCAGATCAATACGGTGAACGTACGTTCGCAACACCTGTCACATCGACAGTGTTTGTGAGCTATGCTGAAATCGACGGTGAGTACTGGGTGGTCGATGCTAGGATCGTGTTCTGGGAGACCATCAACTACCCGTCGTGGGCTCAGACTCCTGCTGAGAAGGTGGAATTCCTGACTGACAAGGACGCTGAGATGAAGACAGCGTTTGAGAGTCACGAACTCGACATCCTGGTCGAGACAGTCGCAATTCTTGTGACTGATCAGATCATGATGATCGAGACACCTGACTCCAATGACCGCATCCGCCAACGTCCAATCGTGGATGACAGTGGTGAGGAACACTATCTGGAAAGTCAATACCACGAGAACTCTCGCTGGTTGCACTTCAGAGACGTAATCCTCAAGGACTCAAATCATCGTGAGGTGTTGATGTCGCACATCATCGACACCGACGAGATGATCGACCAGTAGGACTTCTGATGCCGGGCAAAGTATGCCATTGGCAAGTAGAAGTTCCAAGACCAAGAAGGAGAGCAAATCATGAAAGCCATCACTGTTTTCGCCCTTTTCGCCATTGTCTTCATCGCCGTCACTGGCTGCGATAGCGACGTAACCAACCCTGATGTCACCGCCGTCATCAAGTCCGAAGCCGCGGCCACGGATTACAATGTCACTGAAGTCGCCAAGTCCGAAGACGCCGGCGCTGAAAACACCGACAACCCGCCGCTCGAAGAGGAGGAAGGTCCGGAAAGCAGCGACACATGGGGCAGCATCAAGGTCAAATTCCTGGAGGATGCACCTGACAGCGTAAACCAGGGGGACGACGAGTGTCCTGTGGACCCGGGAGATTTCTAGACCGTGCATAGTGGATTCTAGTAAGTATCAGTGGTGTCCAACGTTTTCAGCATGACATAGATTGGCTCAGTAGTGTCCCATGTGTGCGACCTATACAGGGGTGACCGGGGTCCCTACCGCGACCGGTGATCCG
>CAZXRO010000315.1:0-3493 GCA_964642435.1 uncultured Ignavibacteriales bacterium | reverse complement strand
GGTCGGGGTATTCGGCCCAGTAGAGAATGTCGCGGGGATCCTTGAGGGCATCCTCAAGGAGGTGACCAAGCTTGCGTAAGTCGCCACGGGACAACTTGATAAGAGCCAATTGGAGACGTTCTTGCTGAGTTCTCTCCTCGTCCTGACACTGCCCAAGCAAACGTTCTGCTTCGGAGCGAGCGGTTTCGTCAAACGAGGTATTCAGCAAGCGTCGGACTTTATCGGTCACAGTATCATTCCCCAATCAGTCTATTCTCGGTGTCTGTAGTATATCGGCTTTTCTCGGCGAGGTGTTTAGTCCCCGAATTTCACTCCCCGGGCAGGCGGGTAACTTGACGAATCACAATCGAAGTGTTTGCTTACGGGCGTGCACAATCACAATGTCTCGATGTCCCCAGGATGGCGCTGAGGGACAACACTTTCAAGGGGTTCTCATATGAGCGGCATTCTCTTTCTGAAGACGCAACAGCTTGACATACTTCGACGGTTCTACACAGAGCAGATTCACTGTGACATCTGGCTTGAGCAATCCGATTGCACAATTCTCAAGCATGGCAACTTTCTTTTCGGCTTCTGTCAACGTGACTATGTGGAATCGCACGCTATGCTCACGTTCTTCTTCAGGCGCAAGGAGACGGTTGACAGCATGTATGCAGAGCTGAAGCCAATGGCGATTGGTGAGCCTAAGTATAATGAGAAGTATCGGATCTACCAGTTCTTCGCTCGTGACCCGGAGGACCGGATGGTGGAGGTTCAGTGGTTCGACCATCCGGTGGCGGAGTATGCCGATGGCGCCGATCTGCTCACACACCGTCGCAGCACGCGTGAGTTTCTGGACACCGAGGTAGATGATTCCACGGTACGCAGAATTGTCGACTTGTCGCGCTGGGCACCGTCGGCTTACAACCATCAACCCTGCTACTACATCCCGATCAGATCCGCCGAAGCGAAATCGTGGCTGGGATCACGACTCGAGCAGGCCTCGGCGCCGATTGCTCGCGCACCGATGGCGATGGCGATTGTGGCTGACACCTCGGTCACCAAACATCCCGAGCAGGATGGCAGTATTGCTGCCTGTCACTTCCTGCTGGCGGCGTGGCACCACGGATTGGGTACGTGTTGGATTGGCTCCATGAACCACGATGATATCAAAGACAGGCTTGGCATTGATCGTGAGCACTACCTGGTGACAGTCACCCCCCTGGGGTATCCCTCGGAATACCCGATCCATCCAACGGAGCGCAAGTCAGTGGACGATTTACTCAAGCCATCAGTGTAGGCCCAGGAAGCTGGTACCTCACTGACGTGGATCACCCACTTGTCCCACGAAGAGCATCATGTCTGTACTGTTGTCCATCAGGACGAAGATGAACGGCCGGTCCACGCGCATATAGAACGGTCTGGTCTCATTCGGCTGGACCGCCGTTACGCGGATACCTACCGAGGTTGCCGCGGCGGCCTCGGTGCCAGTCTCGGTCACCTCGATGAACGTCTTCTGGCGTACTTCACTGATGAAAAGCTTCTGACTCAGGCCGGGGCTGCCATCGGCCAGCATGGGAGAGAAGTCGGCCTTTGACGGGCTGAAGGCAATTGCCATTCCCATGTCTTTCAGCGCGCTGTTGAGAATGTAATCCGTGGTCAATGTGAAGCGCGGGAAGATCAGCGTGCCCTCGCGGCGCTCCAGTTGGGTCTTCTTGCTCTTCCACCAGTCGAAGGTCATCCGGGAAGCAAGATCTCTGGCTGTCACTGAATCCGATGGAAGCAGAACGTACATCGACTGCTCTTGATTGACATACGACAGCTCGATCATCTGGTACTCCGGAGACTCGGCATAGGCGAACGAGCCAGTAACCTTCATCAAGGGATGCTCTATCAGAGTACTGTCAGGCAACGTGAATTGCTCTACCATT
This sequence comes from uncultured Ignavibacteriales bacterium, assembly GCA_964642435.1. Taxonomy (GTDB): domain Bacteria; phylum Zixibacteria; class MSB-5A5; order GN15; family FEB-12; genus WJKG01. Next base: position 1,583 of record CAZXRO010000315.1, on the reverse strand, counting down.
GTCTGAGCCGTGTCAAATTGCACCTGCCAGTCGGCTTTGAAGTACAGGGCGTTGATAAGGATCATTGCCAGCTGTGGTTCGATAGCATCGATAATCTGCTCGATCCTGCCGTTGGTCGCCTCGCTTACCCAGTTGTTGATGCGGTCGCGAGAGGATGGATCGCCGAAGTTGAGACGAGCCAGTTCTGCCTCGAAGCAGTTATTGACCTGGCCGAGGTAGTCGGGGTTGAATTCAAACATCCGGTTGAGCCAAATGCTGTTGGCTACATTGAGCCTGATACCGGTGTCAGTCGGGACAAGCTGGGCCAACAGGCGCTGATAGGCGGTTGCCAGCTGCTCCTCGGTGGCGTCGGGCAGATACAATGACTGCCGCATTGCCGCCTCGGTCTCCCCCCCGGCGCCCATATGGACCATTGCCAATGCCAGAGCGGCGCTGGTTGGCGACACAATGACATTAGGTTCGCTTCCGGCTTGCTTGTGCACTTCGTGAAAAAGATCAAGGCCAAACTGATTCGTGGCCGTTCCCAATGACAACTCCTGTGGGGTTCCCTCGGCGCAGGCGGTGAGACCAAGGGCAAGAATCAGGCCAAACAGGACAGGGGGAACTATGTCGAGGAAACTACTCACGATATCCTCCAATTCTGAAGTTCATTGCTACTATCATACATATAGCCGCGTCGGCGATTTCTGCCAGAAAAAAGTGGGACTCTCTGTCGGAGATATTCTCAGGATGCTGCAGGTAGGTCGGTGCAGAGTTGACGACCGGAATCGCAACGGCTTTATTGCCTGAAAACCATTTCAGGAGGTCGCATGCGCGTTCTGGCTCTTGAGCCTTTCTATGGAGGGAGTCACCGGGCTTTCCTTGATGGATGGCGTGATTACTCTCGACACCAGTGGACGATTCTTGGCTTGCCGCCTCACCACTGGAAGTGGCGCATGCGCCACAGCGCGGTCACGCTTGCCCGGGAGGTTGAGCGACAGGCGGCAGGAGAGGCTGAGTGGGATATTCTTGTGGCCGGCGACATGCTGAATCTCGCCGAGTTCAAGGGATTGGCCGATGGGCCATGGCGCGCGCTGCCGACTGTCCTGTACTTCCACGAGAACCAACTCACGTATCCATCGCAAGTTGCCAATGAGCGCGACTTGCACCTGGCGTATACCAATTTCACTTCGGCCATGACGGCCGAGGCTGTCTGGTTCAACTCCGAGTTTCACCACAGTGAGTTTCTCAGCCATTTCGATCAATGGCTGGCGCGTATGCCGGATTACATGCATCGCGATGAACTCAGGGAAATCGAGTACAAGTCGCGGGTGGAGTATCCGGGTATCATACCCGCAGGACCGGCAAGAACCCAACGAAGCGGCCAACCCGTGCTCGTGTGGCCGGCCCGATGGGAGCACGACAAGAATCCGGAGCTTCTGGCAGCGGCGATAACGTCCCTTGCCGAGATGGACCTGCCGTTTCATGTACGCCTGCTGGGACAAGCGTTTCCCGAGACTCCGCCGACTATCGAAGCGCTGATAGATCGACTCGGTCCGGGAAGAGTCGACGCTACACCGGTACCGGATCGCGAAGGCTATTTC
>CAZXRO010000314.1:0-3499 GCA_964642435.1 uncultured Ignavibacteriales bacterium | reverse complement strand
ATTACCGTAAGGGGAAAGCACAATGCCACCATGGAGCAAAATCAAGAAGCAACTGGAGGAACAGCTTGCGGACTCCGTTCGCGGACGCGTCGAACTGCATGCGACCGGCTTTAGAAGGGGCCGCAAACCCTTTCGGGTACGTGCATGGATTAGCTTTGACAAGAAAAGGCTAACTGAGAAGACCATATGGAATGAATTGAACGTACCTCGTCGCAGGGAATGGAATTGGTGGCTGATCTCAGATCGATTCTCCAATGCCCGGATTGATGAGCTGCTGGGTGACCTTAACCATATTGTCCGCAGCCTTGCCATACTCGACCGTCGCTGCGGCAAACGACGTCTGTGCAGAATGGATGTATCCGACGAACACCCCATCGTCAAGCGGTTCTACTTCATTCGTTGCTATTGCGAGGGGATTCATAAACCGTTGGAGGGTATGGATCCCAAGGAACTGTCGCGACCTATCGAAGAGGCCAAGAAGCGAAGTGATGATAAGAGCGAGCGTCCATCTGACAATGAGAAGATACAGACCGAGCTAAGGTACATTGAAGCCCATTCCAGGGTAAAAGATGCCAGATCACTTCTTGGCAAACTCTGCCGAGGCGAGCTTACTGAAGATGACTGCGTGACCCCATCTTCGAAACTCCTGCACGCGGCGTTTCTCGATGTTCAGGATCGTGAGCAGTTCCACCAGCGCCTTCTCCACGTTGAATCACGCAGTAAGCTTCTCAAGACTGACACCTATGTTCGCGGAGTTATCTGTGCACTGAAGGACGACTCTACCTGGCTCCGGCCGTTGGAAACGTGGAGGCTCGATAGCCAGAATGCTGCAAAGCAGTTCTCATCTTTGCTCCGGCACCTCTTTGCGAGGTATGATGTCCCCCTTTTCATGGATGCTGCCTTCATGAGCGGCAGCTCGACGCAGCAGGACTGGTTCAGACACGTAGGCTCTGGAAAGAACATACGCTCAGCCGAAGGCCTGCCAGTGAAGCTGGACAAACGCACCGCACATCACTTTCTACAAGCACCTCACGATTACAGTATAGACGCTGCCTTCCGGTGGGGACAAGTCCATGCGGTCGGCGGTGACTGTTCTCTAGCTGACGCGCTACTCGACACTCGCCTTGTGCAGGATTTCTCTCACAATGACTTCTGGCTGAGTGTCATTCGCTTTTTCACCAGAAATCCAATGCTCGACCGCACCTGGATCAACCCGATCATCGACTACCTGTACGACCAGCGATTCCGTGAACGACGGGTCCGTGAAGACGGAGAGCTGCATAGCCTGCCACCGCCTCAGCCAAACCTCACCATGCGCGGACGAACCGCTCTCTCACTGATACGACAGGTTGAGACCTGGCACGGTCGTCTCGGACGCCTCCGCTTGGGCGAACTGGTGCGCTGGGAGAAGTCCGCTATCAATGACTTCAAGCTCTCGGAGGGATTACGGGGAACGTCAGGCTGGAAGCAGTGGCATATCTATGAGCTTCTTGGCAGCGACGAGCTCATTGCGGAAGGACGAGAGCAGAAACACTGTGTGGCATCCTACATCTGGTCCTGTCAATCGGGCAGGAATTCAATCTGGACAATGGATCTCTTAGCCGATTCCAAGTGTGAGAAACGAGTGACCATTGAACTAGACCGGCGAAAAGGAGAGATTGTACAGGTTAGAGGCAAGCGAAACCGTCCTCCGGATCGAGAGGAGATCAGGGTGATTCGCCAGTGGGCACAAGCCGAAAAACTCAATCTACGGCGGTATTCGTGACCCTCGCTACTGAGTCTACTGAGCCGCAAGGTAGGCAGACCGGGGGTTAGCAGTGAATGCAAGGGGGATTTTTTCAGAGTTAATGGCCGACCAAATGTCACCGTCGGTTGGGATGGGTGGCTGTTTGCGCTCGGGGCTGTTGAATAAGGGCCGCGCGGTATCGCGGGGTCGCTTGGGGGGAAGGGGCGGTTAGTTCTTCGTCTTGTAGGTAATTACCGGACGCAGTTTTGCCACTACCTGTATCAAACCGGATTCTACAAGTCCTCGGATTATGACATCGATATCCTTGTAGGCTTGGGGCGCTTCCTGATAGAGGAGGCTCTTGTTGTCACATACCACCCTACTGCCGAGTTCCGTTCGGGTCAATGATTCCGGAGAGTAGCGGTGTCTCAATCTGTCCTTGCAGTCGGACCGACTCCATTTACGACCGGCGCCATGGGGCAAGGAGCAAGCATTCGCCTGCTGATCTCCAGCTGACCTCACAACATAGCTAAAGGAGCCGCGTGATCCGGGGATGACGACAGGTCCTCGATCTGAAGGTGTTGCTCCTTTACGATGGACCCAACCGCTCGCCTCAGCATGTCTGTATCGCTCCATACAATTGTGCTCCACGTCCAGTAGTCGCTCGCCTTTGGCTCTCAGACAGTTAAGAAAGCGAGTCGAAATCAGTGAGCGATTCGCCTTGGCCCAGTTGATGGCGTTGTCGTGGTCTTTCAGGTAACGTGCAGCGTCATCTGAGTCAGGATCCAAACCGTGAAAAGCTACACGCCTGTACTTTCTGAGCACCATTTCACCGACGCCCCTTGATCCACTGTGGACGAGAAGGTACAGCACATCCTTGTCTATGCCGAGCTTCTCGCACGTGGTATGATCAACTATCTGTTCAACGGATTGAAGCTCAGCGAAGTGATTACCGCCGCCAATGGTCCCCATCGAGTTATCCAGCGATGTGGGAGTGACCGATTCGCTTTTCAGCCAGGACGTGCGATCGCCGTCCCATGGAGAGTCGAGATCAGATAGCCTGCGCACCCATTTGTCCAGTCTGATCGGTCTGGACTTCAGATCGGTCTTCCACAGGCCCATTCCACACCCGATATCATTGCCAATGAGGTGAGGGTAGATGAGCCCCCTCGTGATGACCGCGAAGCCTACGGGGATACTTCTGCTTGCGTGGATATCGGGCATCCCCACGGCCTTGACTACCTCTGGCAGCTGTGTCACTCTGTGCAACTGTGCGACGGCCTTGCCATCAATCCAGTCATCCTCTGAAGCTAAGATTTTGACACGCCCGCTGCGCTGTTCTTTCCGGCTGTGAGTGAAGTAAGTCGCTTCCTCGGGACTTCTCTCGCCTTCGGAGAACGACTCATAGATAAAGACGTAATGGTTCAGGTCCGCAAGGTGTTCGTCGATCAACTGTCGCACCTCACTCCATTCGAGTTTCCCGTAGCCACAGCCAATTCTGGGTATTGCGACAGTTGACGGCTCACATTTCTCCAGGAATGTCGACAGGTTCTTCAGGGCTTTGTTTAGAAGGCTGATATTGGCCTGATACAGGTCTTCCTGTGTCGCGAGATATATGATCGTTGGGTGGCACTCTACGTCTGCCCACAGTGACCCACCGATGAATCTCTGGTTACGTCTGTGCGCCTTGAATCTCCTGGTCGATGCCGGCCATTTTGCGTGTACGGCTTTGGCGAGCCCAGTGCCCATGTCTTCGATCGAACGCTCAGCCAC
>CAZXRO010000313.1:1140-3504 GCA_964642435.1 uncultured Ignavibacteriales bacterium | reverse complement strand
CCTGATGAATCCCTCGATTATCAGCCCCAAGCAGAGCCTGGGACAGACGATTGAGGGGCGGGATATCTGGGCCTTCAAGATTTCGGACAACCCGTTAATCGACGAGGACGAGCCGGAGATTCTGTATACGGCGGCGATTCACGCTCGTGAGGTGATCACGCCATTGGTGTTGCAGCACTACATCAACTGGTTGGTTGATAACTATGGCACCGATCCTGAGGCTACCGAGTACGTGAACGAGCGGGAGATGTGGTTTGTGTTGTGTGTTAACCCTGATGGTTACTATCACAATGAGGTGACCAATCCATCGGGTGGTGGCATGTGGCGGAAGAACCGTCGCGTCAACGGCGATGGCAGTTTCGGGATCGATCTGAACCGCAACTGGGGGTATGAATGGGGGTACGATGAGGAAGGTTCATCATCGAGCCCCTCGGCAGAGACCTACCGGGGTACGGCTCCGTTCAGTGAGCCGGAGGCGCAGGCGATGCGGGATTTCCATATTGCGCGGGATTTCGCAGTATCGGTGTACTACCACTCGTATTCGAACCTGGTGCTGTATCCCTGGGGATATGATTTATTCCTGACGCCTGATGATGACATATTCGGTGCGGCCGCGGATTCGATGGCATTATACAACGGATACGATCCCGGGCCGGCGCATGGGTTGTATCCGGCCAACGGCGTGACGGATGACTGGATTTATGGTGAGCAGGTATTGAAGCCGAAGACGTTTGCGTTCACGTTTGAGGTTGGTGGGTACAGCGATGGGTTCTGGCCGAGTACCTCGCGGATTCCGCAGTTGGTATCGGAGAACCTGGGGGCGAACAAGTACTTAGCGCGCATGGCGGGCAATCCGTATGCGTTGCGGGCGCCGGCCGCGCCGGTGATGACAGTCGCGGACACGGTGGACAGCACGTTTTATGCGGTGTCGTGGGCACATGAGGACACGCTGAATCCGGCGGTTGAGTATGAACTGGTGGAGCTGCAAAACTACCAGCGCGTGACGGATTCGGCGAATAACTGGCAGAACTTCACGAACAACCAGTTCTCGATTTCCAGCACGCGCCGCAATTCGGACCCGACCAGTTTCTTCTCCGGCAACGGTAACAACCTGATGCGCTGGTTCCAGACGACCGAGGCGCAGGAGGTGCAGCTGTTTGATACGCTGGTGTTCTACACCTGGTTCGAGATTGAGAGTGACTGGGACTACGCGTATGTAGAGGTGTCGACCGATGGGGAGACGTTCACGCCGATCGCGGGTAACATCACGACGACCAGCAACCCGAACGGGAACAACCGAGGCAATGGTATAACGGGTCAATCGGTAGGATGGATGCCGGCCAGGTTCCCCCTGGATGATTATGCTGGCCAGCAGGTGTATTTCCGCTGGTCGTACTACACCGATGGGTATGTGGTGGAAGAAGGTTTCTATGTCGATGATATCTTCCCGATCGAGGGGTTTGCTGTCCAGAGTGTGATTGCCTCCGATATTGCTGACACAGTTTACCAGTTCACGGATCACCCGGCGGGTGAGTTCTTCTACAAAGTGCGGGCCAAGGATGCACAGGGCCAGTGGGGGGCATTCTCGGCGCCAGTGGTGACAATGGTTGAGGGCACCGGTGAGACGTGTGTGGACTCTGACGGTGACGGTTATGGCGATCCGGGCCATCCGGAGAACACGTGTCCCGATGACAACTGCCCGGAGACGTACAATCCTGACCAGGCGGACGTCGATCAGGACGGAGTTGGCGACGTGTGCGACAACTGTGTTGACGTGGTCAATGCCGACCAGGCGGATGGTGACGGGGACACGGTGGGCGATGCCTGCGATAATTGCCCCGAGGATGCCAATGCTGATCAGGCCGATGCTGATGGAGATGGGATTGGCGATGTCTGCGACAATTGTCCGGACGTTCACAACCCCGATCAGGCGGACGCTGATGATGATGGGATTGGCGATGCCTGTGATTACGTCTGTGGCGATATCGATGCCGATGGCAGCGGTCCGAATGTGGGCGATGTCACCTATCTGGTGGGGTACTTGTTCAACAGCGGGCCGGAGCCGCCGAACATGGATGCTGCCGACGTGGACGCCTCGGGTGGCAATCCCAATGTTCAGGATCTGACGCGCCTGGTAGCATTTATCTTCAGCGAGGGACCGGATTTGGTGTGCCCGTAGGCTGAGATAGTTGAAATAGTATTGCAAAGCGGCAGCTCGAGTGATCGGGCCGCCGCTTTTTGTGTTTGTGGTGCTCGGACGCAGAAAGTTGTGGGGCAGGCCGGTAAATGTGGCGCGTGCAGGTTTGAGGGGTGTCGGGACCTCGCTTCGCGATCCGCCTTCGGCGGACAGGGATTTCGACTTAC
>CAZXRO010000313.1:0-1130 GCA_964642435.1 uncultured Ignavibacteriales bacterium | reverse complement strand
ATCTAAGTTGGGCCACCAGCCTTGAGGAATATTCAACATGTGAAGTGTCGACATGGCCGTTTTTCTTAGGGGTGACGATCAAGAGATCCGCGTTTGGTGGTGGGTGTCGGGACCTCGCTTCGCGATCCGCCTTTGGCGGACAGGGGTTTCGATCTACATCAGGGGTGGGGCGCCCTGTGCGTGGTAGAGGTACACTTGACCGGGAAAAAGAGCCGATCTCGTTTGCTTTGCATCTCACAATCAATTAATCAACAAGACACAATTCAAGACCTTTTTCAACAAGCCCCTTGCTGTGGGTTCAGTTTACATCACGTCATGAATCTCCCAAATCGCACCAAACTGCCTTGACGCCATCGGTTCGATCCACTAACTTGGATGCGAACAACCTCTATACGGGGGTATCTGGGGTGACCAGACTACGACATTACGACAATCTCGGTACAGGCCGTTTCGTGACCTTCAGTACATTCCGCCGTGAACCGACATTCACGACCGATTCAGTACGGCGATTGTTTGTCGAACACCTCTGCGCGATGCGCGAGCGTCACAGGTTCAAGGTTCTTGGTTATGTGGTCATGCCGGAACACATCCACCTGGTCTTCTGGCCGATTGATGACTGTATGGCAGGCCGAATGATCGGGGAACTGAAATCCCGCTTCGCACGTGACTACTTCGCGCGGAATCCCGCCGGAGGGAAGAACGAGCGGCGCGTATTCTGGCAGCGGCGCTGTTATGATCACAATTGCCGCACACCCCATTCAGTCTGGCAGAAGATTGAGTATTGCCACAACAACCCTGTCAGACGCGGGCTAGTTGGGTCTCCGTCGGACTGGAAGTGGTCCAGCTACAACTGGTACCATGGAGTTGCCGAGGTGCCGATAGCGATGGACGTGGTTGACTTGGATGGGTACAGAATGCTTGAAAGATACCCACCGCAAGCGGTGGGGCACCAAGAATAAAGACGAGAGAAAAATCTAAGTTGGGCCACCAGCCTATCCTCCATATTACCAATACCCTATCTAACGTGTTACCCATGTCCCCGGTCTAAGGTGTTACCCATGTCCCCGGTCTATACCTTGAAAGATACCCACCGCAAGCGGTGGGGCACCAAGAATAAAGACGAGAGAAAA
>CAZXRO010000312.1:0-3514 GCA_964642435.1 uncultured Ignavibacteriales bacterium | reverse complement strand
TATCTCTCCACCTGTCTAAGGCCTTACGTTCGAAATGACTGGCTTCGGGGCCCGGGCCTGTGGCAATCCCTGCTTGAGACATGACCCGATCCCTCTTATCTAATACTATCGACAGACGACCTGACTTCCTGAACATTCCCTGAACCGTCTATGCCATATGCCGAGGCTCAAATTTCTCGCCGAGGCTGGCCATAATTCGCGCACATTGGTCCAGTATCGCCCGAAGCTTAGTCTCTATTCGATCCGGACCCTGACGCCGACCGGACGGGATATCAAAAATCATGGTCTCCTGGCTCCTGGCGGCGTTAATCAAAACGCCCAGCTCCTGGACAGCCTTGACCGTTCCATTGACCAACTGGATAAACTCCGGCTCCATCCGGTTGATCTCCTCCGAGGCCGACTTGGCCTTGGCCAGGTAAATCGCCAGGTTCAGCGCCAGCCCCTTTACTTCCTCGTTGAGAGCGTCTACCTGCTCTACCAGCTCGATATCGCCCTGTCGGTCGTCATCGTGTTTGTGTTCTGTCACGTTTTCCTCGTCAGTTCAACAATCTTCTTGCGCAGCGGCTCGATATCCGAAGACTTGACCACATAGGCATCGGCCAGCCAACTCTGAAAATCATCCTTGTACGTGGCATAGGCCGTGTTGAGAATGATCGGCATCCCGGGAGCCCGCTCACGCAGGCAATGCATAACATCAAACCCGGACATCTCCGGCATCTCGATATCGACAATCGCCACCAGGTGGCTGTCCGGGCCAACCTGCTCCAGAGCCTCTACTCCCGAGGCGTACGAATCCACCTCCCAACCGGAGCGGGCCAGCTCATGAGCATACAGCCGTCGGATCATGGCGTCGTCATCGATCAGCAGAACACGCTCAGACATCGGCCACCTCCTGCTGTGCCGACGGCAATTCGATATACAGCGATGGCATCCCGTCCTCAGAAAATGAACATCCGAAATTACCGCCGTGATAACGGATCGTCTCCTCAGCAACCAGCATTGTCAGCCGCGTCGAGGGACGATGCTCCGAGAACATCTGGCGAAGCTGCCGGATCATCTTGTCCCTGCCCTCCGCGGGACAGATCAGCTTGATGACGAGCGCGGCCAGCTCACCGTGCCACTCGGTCCGGGCTTCCGCCTTACCCGGCGGCAGCAATTCCTCCGCCACCAGGTGGTACAGCTGGTACGCCGCGTGCGATAGCTGGTCCGGATTGCCCCAGACTCGAAGCGGCTCCGAGTGGCAACTCAACTCGATTCCCAGTTGCGGACGGTTCAGCCGTCCCGCCAGAAGCCCCAGACTGCGCGAGGCCAGCTCATTCAGGTCGAAGGCGGTCTTCTCGCGCTGGCTGTCGCGATGGAACTCCAGCAGGTGCGTCAGCACATCCTCGGTGCGACGAGTCTCGTTGGCGATTATTGTCAGATACTCACGCTGTATATCCGAGGGGCTGTCTTTCAACATCAGATTGGCAAATCCGCCAATCACCGTCAGCGGGTTGCGAAGTTCATGCGCTACCGCCGAGGTCAACTCGCCAATCACCGACATCTTCTCGATTTTGATTATCTGTTCCTGCGACTCCTTTAACAACTGATTGGCCTTCTCCAGTTCCTGGGCACGCTCCAGTTGCTGGTCGTACAACCGCGCACGCTCCATCGCCACCGCCGCGTTGTTGGCCAGAATCTGCAGCATCCGCACGTCGTCATCCGAGATGGACCGCGCGGTGATCAGGTTGTCCGCCAGGATCAACCCCTGAAGGTTCCCCTTGCTGACCATCGGTACCAGCGCCGTCTGGGTCGTCCCCAGCTGACGCAACAGCCCCACCGTCACCTCATCCAGTACCGTCTCCTGTTGCAGATTGGCCCACTGGCGTGACCGGCAGACATCGCTGACTCGGGACTCATCGTTCAAGCTCAGCCGCAGATGCTGTATATGCTCCGTCAGCCGATCCGGCCCCTGCGGGCGAAGTCCGTTGTGACCCTCGAGCAACTGGCCCAGCGACAGGCGCTTGGATTCCAGATTGGCCCAGATGTCGCCCGCCTCCTCAGCCGAGGACGGCCCCACCGCCAGGTGACCCTGCAGTGAATTGCTCTCGGCGTCGTAGAGAAACAAAAAGGCGCGATTGAATCCCAGACCCTGCGATGCCGTCGCACCGGTCAGGATCGTCCGAAGAATCTGGTTCAGTTCCAGCGACGACGTCAACGCCACCGAAACATCCGCCAGAACACCAAGTCGCTCGGCGGCAATGTGACGATGGCTGCAGTCTGTCAGAGCATCATTGGTATCATAGACATAGCCAATGAACTCCGGCCCGTGACCGTTACCACCACCAACCGCCCGCCCCGCTATCGTCAAACACATTGACTGGCCATTGATGTTCGTACAGTGCAACCCGCGACGTACAAAACGCCCGTTGCTGCCAATAATGGCATCCCAGCGGTGCGCCAGACCACTGTCAATCAGTGTGTCCAGCCGGGCGACTGTCCTGTCACTGGCCGGATCCTCCTGACTCAACCCAAATACCCGCTCCGCTGTGCGGTTCCAGGAAACCAGTACCCCGTCCGAATCAAAACGAAATGACCCCACCCGAAGCTGATCCAGCTCCGCATCGAGATCTTCGGTTACCCGCGGCGAGACATGGTTCTCGGACACAAATAAATCGGTAGTGCTCACGACCGAGAATCCTCCTCGTTTGCCTGCTCCATCGCGGCGGCCAGTACCCCCAGCCGATGCAGCTTGCGGTTCATACTTCCTATCCGCAGTGCAGCGCTTTCCATACGCCGCAGCCGAGCCAGCGACTTCTGTGTCGCTGCCGCCCGCTCCTGAATGAGACAGTTGATATTCCCGACAATCACGCTCAACGCATTGTTGATCTCATTGCTTGCCAGTGCCAGTAACTCAGCCGTCTTGTGTATATCCTCAAGACTGGGACGATCATCTTCTTCAACTTCCCCGACCTGGGCAAGCTGCTTCTGCGACTGCTCAAGACGCACCAGGCTGTCGTTGCGCTCCACCGCCAGGGCCATCTGGTCGGCAACAATACTCAGCAACGTCACCTCCGTCTCCGATATCGCACCCGGTTTCTCACAACCCAGATTCAATACCCCGATTACTGTGTCTGCGGACAACAGGGGAACCGAAACAAACGTCGCATAGTCGGTACCCGGATCAAAGCTCGACACACTGCTGCGCTCTGACAGCAAGATCGGCTTGCGATTGTTCGCCGTCCACCCCGACAAACCGTCACCCTTGTCAAGTGACAGGAAACTCAGCAACTCCACCGGCCGACCCATCCCGGCAAACTGACGCAACCGCTCGTTGCTGTGGTCGATCAGGTACAGCGTTGCGCCGTCAAAGGTGACAGCCTCGCCAAGCTTCTGCAGCAACTCGACAAACGTCGCCTCCTCAGGCGGTCCGCCGCGCAGCGTGTCGGCCGTCTCCGATACCAGTTGCAGCACACGCCACAACTGCTCGGTATCGTCCGCCTTGCCGGCTTTCTTCTTTGTGCGGGTTACCATC
>CAZXRO010000311.1:0-3552 GCA_964642435.1 uncultured Ignavibacteriales bacterium | reverse complement strand
CCAGGCCCTGTTGGATATCTTCACTATTCGCAAGAAATACGGAAGCCTGGACGGGCTCAGGGTGGTGCTGATCGGTGATGTGAAACACTCCCGGGTCATCCGGTCGAATATCTGGGGACTGAAGGCGCTCGGTGCCTCAGTGGCTCTGTGCGGTCCCTCGACGTTGATGCCGCGTGATGTCAATCGCTTCGAATGCGATGTTTACACCGATCTCGACGAGGCGCTGGATGGTGCCGATGTGGTCAATGTTATGCGCATTCAGCTTGAGCGGCAGCAGGCGGGTTTGTTTCCCTCAACGCGTGAATACACTAACCTGTTTGGGCTCACCCGCGACCGGCTCAAACGACTGAACAAGAATTATACAATAATGCATCCCGGACCAATCAATCGCGGCGTGGAGATTTCTACCGAGGTAGCCGATGGTGCGCAGTCAGTCATTCTCGACCAGGTGACCAACGGCCAGGCGGTTCGCATGGCGGTGCTGTACCTGCTTTCCGGGCGCAAAGGTGAGGAGGGTGAATGATGGCTGCTGAGAAACACGATCTGGTTATTACCGGCGGTCGGATTATTGATCCTGCGCTTGGTTTTGGGAGTGAAGGTCACATTTTTCTGGAGGGTGGCAAGATAGCGAGGATCGAGAAAGATTCACCCGACATTCAGAAGAAGATCGCCAGTATTCCCGATGAGAAGAAGCTCGATGTGACTGGTAAGATTGTCGTACCCGGGCTGGTGGACATCCATGTGCATTTGCGCGAACCGGGAAATGAATATGCCGAGACGATCGAAAGCGGCTGCCGCGCTGCCGCGGCTGGTGGCTTCACCTCGATTTGTTGCATGCCCAACACCAACCCGCGCATCGACAATCAGGAGACGGTGCAGTTCGTGCTCGACCGAGCGCGTCACGCCGACGCCCGGGTGTATGTTGTCGGGTCGATCACCAAGGGTGGAATGGGAGAGCAACTGGCCGAGATTGGCGAGCTGGTGAAATCCGGCGCGGTGGCCATTACGGACGATGGTGCCTATGTGCAGAGTCCCGAGATCATGCGTCGCGCTATGGAGTACGCGACAATGTTCGACATACCGGTGATGGATCATGCCGAAGATGCTCAGCTTTGTGCGGGGGGCGTTATGAACGAATCGTACCAGTCAACTCGGCTGGGCCTCAAGGGTGCGCCGGCAGTGGCCGAGGAAATCGCGGTCGAACGCGACATTTCTCTGTCGCGAATGACCGGCGCCAAACTGCATATCCAGCATGTCTCGGCGGCAGGATCGGTGGAAGCCATTCGTCGGGCCAAGGCCGAGGGGGTGAAGGTGACGGCCGAAGCGACGCCACATCACCTGATACTCACCGATGAAGAAATCGGTAAGGAATTCAACACCAACCTTCGGGTCAACCCGCCGCTGCGCACCGAGGCTGACCGCGAGGCAGTGATTGCCGGCCTTGTCGACGGTACCATTGATTGTATTGCCAGCGACCACGCGCCGCATTTGATTGAAGACAAGGATAGCGAGTTCGATAAGGCACCTCCCGGAATGATCGGCCTCGAGACATCGCTGGCCCTGATCAAGACGTACATAATCGACAAGGGGTACCTTGGCTGGGCTGATGCCATAAGAAAAATGACGGTTAACCCGGCACGGATTCTCAATCTGCCGGCTGGCTCGCTGAGAACCGGCGAGGTAGCTGATATCGCCATTATCGATCCGGATAAGAAATGGACGGTGAAGGCGAAGGACTTCCGATCGTTGTCGCAGAACTCACCCTACATCGGGTGGAAGCTCACCGGACGAGTGACGGCTACGATCATGGGCGGGAGGATTGTCTACCAGTTGTGATGATCTGGGTGGTCTCTTTGGTCCGAAAAAAGCAGTTGAAACGGACGGAATGTTTGCGCATAATGATCAGGGCAGCTAACTTGTTGGCCTGCAATGGCCGATCAGGCGTATAACGGGTAAATTTGGCCTTTGGAGTAGGTTTGTCAACACAAGCATCATACGATTTCTATGTGTCTACAATCGTTCCCGCTCTGAACGAAGAAGGCAATATCGACGAGTTCTGCCGTCAGTTTGCTGAGATGCTGAAGTCGGCGCCGTTCCGGGGTGAGTTGGTGTATGTCGATGACGGCTCATCCGACGGAACTCTGGAGCGGATCAGAGCCAATGCTGCCAAGTATGACTTCATCCGCTATGCTGTTCACTCACGGAACCGCGGGTTAACCGCGGCCCTGCAGACGGGCTTTGCAACCGCCAGGGGAGAGGTGTTCGTCTTCTATCCAGCGGATTTGCAGTTCAAGCCGGAGGATATCCCATCATTGGTGAAGCCTATCGCCGAAGGTGCTGATGTCTGTGCCGGCTGGAAACAGGGCAAGTACAACAAGCGGTTTGTTTCCCAGATCTACAACACGATGAGCCGCCGGATTTTTAATCTGCAGATTCATGATATGAATGCGGCCAAGGCGTTCCGGCGCGAGGTAGTCGAGCAAGTATTCCTCCGTCAGGATTGGCACCGCTATTTGGTGCCGTTGGCGTCCAACGAGGGGTTTCGTATCGCCGAGGCGAAGATACCGTTGTATGACCGCAATTGGGGCAGCTCCAAGTTCTCTTCGATCTGGCGTATCCCGATCGGTGTACTGGATATGCTGGCCGTGAAGTTCCAGATTAGCTTTCTGCGCAAACCTCTTCTGTACTTTGGGTTTACGGGGTCGATGTGTTTTGTGTTGGGCGTGCTGATTGGTTTGGCTGCGGTCTATCTCAGGGTTTTTCTGGGTGAAGGGTACCGTCCTCTGTTGTACTTGGTCATCCTGCTCATGGGCGTTGGGATGGGCCTGTTCATGATGGGCTTCATGGCTGAGGGACAGACGGCGATCAAGGAGGAACTCGGTGATTTGCGCCAGAAGCTGCAGAATCAACAGCGCCAGCTCAACCGCAAACCGGATGTTGATCCGCCGAGTCAATGAACCAGGTGTCAGCTCCAGCTAACGGTACCACTGCTCGTCACTGGTGGCGCATGCCGATCCAGGTGCTGCTTGCCGGGATCATTCTCTATTTTGTAGTCAGGCAAGTAGCACACAACTGGGAGGCGATCAGCGCCCATGATTGGCAGGTCAATTGGCTGCTGCTGGCCATGTCGGTCGTTGTTGGTGTTCTTACGTTCTTCGTGCTTTCCTCGGTTTGGCGGGTTATCATAAACGGCTTTGGGCACCGTCTTGGGGCCGGTGAGGCTTTCCGGATATTCTATTTGTCCAATCTCGGTCGGTATATTCCCGGCAAGGTGTGGCAGCTTTTTGGCGTCTTGTACCTGGCCGGCAAGCGGGGAGTCCCGCCGGAGCAGGCGGGTGCCTCGTTCGTGCTCTCACAGCTCTTTGCCATTCCGGCGTCATTTCTGGTCTATGTGCTGGCAGTCCAGGTGGAGCCGGATCTGTTGACCGATCGCATAGCCATTCTGGGTTCCGGGACGGCCTGGCTTATCACGGTTGCGATGACAGGCATCTGCGCCCTCGTGGTCCTGTGGCCCAACCGGATGTTGGCTCTGGTCAATTACTTACTACGCAG
>CAZXRO010000310.1:0-3598 GCA_964642435.1 uncultured Ignavibacteriales bacterium | reverse complement strand
CCCGGAGGCCTACTTGCATAATGACCTGGCTCGAGCCAAATATCAAAAGCTGCATCGTAGAGCCTACCAGAAACAACAAATATTTCTTCTGGATAGGTATGGCTTTTAGGGCCAAAGTTAGAGGTTTCGTAGCCATCTAGAAATTTGGTTAACCTCGTATAATCACCAGTTTCAGGATCCTCGGTAATAGTGCGCCTCGCACATGCACGCGCGCACGTGCTCGCGGCACGCTTCAAACATTGGCTCCCAATCCTTGAACAGTTTCTCCGCAAGCCCCACGCCGCCGGGGATGTTCTCATAGATATAGACAGTCGGCCGTTCGGTGAATGGAGCGCGCACCTGTGAGATCGAGCGCAGGTCGCGGTAGTCGCACATGACCCACAGCGGGGCGATCTTGCCCATGATGTTGGCCAGTCCGCGCAGGGCGCCACCGAACTCCGCGCCGCCCAAGCCCAGCCGCAGACCGATATCGCCGGGGAAGGCGTACCAGACGGCGTGGGTGTGCATCTCCAGTTCGGGCATCTTGAGGTCGCCGCTGCCGACGTTCTCATGTGTTTCGAACTTGATCTTCTTGAACATGACGGTCACATTGGTGACGGTTACCTCGCCGTGGCTCATGAGGGCCTCGCCGATGGGCCGTTCATCATCGATATCGAGCACTTTTAGCTCGGACTTGGTCTCGCTGTCGGTGTAGTAGTCGACATCGACTTCTTTCACATATGCCTTCTTGCCCTCCCAGTCGAGCCTGGTTACCTGGTACTGGCGCGCGGAGTGAAGGTAGATGGCTTCCGGGTGGAGGAAGATGGGAGCGGAGAAGTAGTCGACCTCGCCGATCACCTCGTAGCTCTTGCTCTCGTTGAGGATGACGAAATTGTCGGGCGAGGCAGACCGCAGCGAGATTTCGCCGGCGGGATAGATTTCACTGGACCAGTGGAAGCGCTCACCGGAGCGGCGCACCACCTTTGCCTGCTCCAGGTACTCCATGATCTCGTTGGTGCCATCGCCATTGAAGCGCTCGGTTTCATCGATAGGCAGCTCGAATGAAGCGCACTTGAGGTGGTTGGTGCGGATGATGAGGTTATCCGGATCGATGACGCCCGATTCCGGGGTGCGGTCGAAGACGTAACGTGGGTCGTGGCAGAGGAACTGGTTGATGGCGGTGCTTGAGGCAACCATGATGGTCAGGGAGTTGCCGCTGCGACGCCCCGCACGCCCGGCTTGTTGCCAGAGTGAGGCGATGGTGCCGGGGTAGCCGACAATGATGGAGACATCAAGACTGCCGACATCGATGCCCAATTCGAGGGCGTTGGTGGACACGACGCCGGTAATGCTGCCCTCGCGCAGGCCGCGCTCAATCGAACGGCGTTCATTAGGAAGGTATCCGCCGCGGTAGCCGGCGACGGTGATGCCGCGGCCGAATTCGCTTTTCAGTTCGCGTTTGAGATAGGTGAGGATGACCTCAACATAGAGCCGGAAGTGGGCGAATATGATGGTCGGGATTCTCTGTTTGAGGAACAAGCCTGCCAGGCGCGAGGCCTCCTTGACGGAGGATTTACGAATGCCGAGTTGCTTGTTGATGACGGGCGGGTTATAGAGCACAAAGTGCTTCTCGCCGGATGGGGCACCGTTACGGTCGATGGCTGTCACCGGTCGGCCAATGATGCGTCCGGTGAGATCATCGGGGTTGGCGATGGTGGCCGAGCAGCAGATGAAGGTGGGGTTGGAGCCATAGAAACGGCATATTCGCTGCAGGCGACGGATGACATTAGCCAGGTGCGAGCCAAATACGCCGCGGTAGGAGTGGACTTCATCGATCACGACATACTTCAGGTTCTCAAACAGTTTGATCCACTTGGTATGGTGGGGCAAGATGCCGGCATGGAGCATATCCGGGTTGCTGATCACGATATGACCGGCGGAGCGGATGAGGCGCCTTGCGGTGGTGGGCGTGTCGCCATCGAAGGTGTAGGTGCGGATGTCGACATCGAGCACCTGGATCAGGTCGTAGACCTCGGCCATCTGGTCCTGCGAGAGGGCCTTGGTGGGGAAGAGGTACAGCGCGCGGCTTTCGGGTTTCTTGAGGATCGTATCCAGCACGGGCAGGTTGTAGCAGAGCGTCTTACCCGACGCAGTGGGTGTGACAACAACGAGGTCTCTGTTCTCGAGCGCGGTCTGGATGGCCTCGGTTTGATGTGAGTAGAGGCGGGTGATGCCGCGGTCGTTCAGGGCCTTGATCAGACGACGGTCGAGTGACTCCGGGAAATCCGAGTAGACAGCCTCGCGCGGTGGGAAGGTGCGCCAGTGCGCGATACCGTCGCTGAAGCGCCGGTCGGCCTTGAGCATGTCAATGATCTGTTCGAGATTCACGGCGAGTATTCCTTGTCGGGCCCCACAGGAGCGGGGGCTATCCCTTGCTGAGTTTACGACGGCAGATATCGCAGAACCGTCGTGACTTGGAGTCGATATCGAGCATCATCTGGCTGAAATAGTTCACGCATTTCGGGTTTCGGCATTCCGGCAGTCCGAACAGGTGCGACAGCCGGTGCAGTACCTCCTTGTACAGTCGCGGATAGATTTTGCTGTCGTCCTCCGGCAGACCGTAGAACTCCTGCCTGAGTCGGAACAGCGAGACGACGGCGGTACCGGCGAGGGCATCATCGTGGCCGAGGATATAGTTTTCATCGGGAAGATAGAGATCTTCCTCGCAGATGCCGATCACTTTCTCGCGGCTGTTGGCCTTGATGCGTTCGAGCTTGGCCATGATGACGAGGGCGTAGTACTGGTTTCGTATGACGTTCTGGGCTTCCTCGGGCAGCTTCATTCCCTTGAGGATGTCGACCGAGCGGGTGAAAGCCGGGCCAACATCGGCAGCAAGGCGGTTGACCATCATGTAGTCGGCCTCACCAATGGGGACAACGACTATCTTGGACCTGATAAGCGACATCTTCTTCTTGCTGACCTGCAAAGACATTAACTACACCGCATCGAAGAAGGGTGATTCGCTGCCATCGGGAGAGACCTTGATCTCCACCTTGCGCGCACATTTGGGACACCAGCCCACGAAAGCATCACCCTTACGGTTAAGATACACGCGAGCATATACCTTACAGCACTTGAAGTGGATGCCCACAAAGGGACGGAGTTTATGGTCTTTCTGTTCTGCCATAGGTGTAAACGCTTCATTTCTGCTTCATACATTAATACGAACAGCTCACGGGGAAAACAAAAAAGGCTCAAATGTGATGTTAATCCAGCGGCCGTTGGCTGGCTCTATCAGTGATGGTTTGAGCGCCACTGACGGATGATATCGGCCGAGGATGAGCAGCCCAGACGTGTCGCACCGGCGGCGAGCATATCTTTGCAGGCCTGAAGGGTGCCGATACCGCCGGCGGCTTTGACTTCGATCCGGCCGTTGGCGGTCATGGCGAGACGCTTGACCTGTTCTACAGTCGCTGGGCCGGTGAAGCCGGTACCGGTTTTGACGAACTGAGCGCCGCCATCGATGACGGCAGTGACGGCCCGGGTTTGTTGTTCGGGGCTGAGCAGATTGCACTCGATGATGACCTTAAGGCCGACGCTGTATGGTATTGCCTGGCGG
>CAZXRO010000309.1:0-3611 GCA_964642435.1 uncultured Ignavibacteriales bacterium | reverse complement strand
TTCGGCCTGCCACCTGTTGTCACCTTCATCGCGGCAAGGCCAATCGGCGCTCCCCACATCCCCCTGCGCTTTGACTCGATTCTAAGGACCAAACCCGATCGTCCACTCACCATCAGCCGTTTCCCGAAGCCGCGCTCCCCGCGCAGGGCGTGGTATGCTCGTGGCACGGCAACGGTTGTTGTGCGGGTGGACAGATGCGGGAAGTTGGAGTCGATCGCCATTGTCATCGAGGATCCCGAGGACCTCGGATTCGGAGAGGCCCTGCGCGAGGCACTCAATGAATGCCACTATGAACCGGCGATTGTCAACGGTCGCGAAACCGCCATGGAGGTAATCGTGACCTACGAGTTCGGGGTCGAGGGGGAGCCGACCCTGTACACCTCGGGCAACGTGGACTTCTTCATGCGATAGCGACCAGCCACCGGGGTCTCCGCCAGGATGCGGAGGTCCCTGTTTGAACCTTCGCGGGGAAACCGACCTGCAATGGCCCGGAGGGGGTGACCCAACCGCGAATTGCCCATCGGTCACAGTCATTTCGTACTTGACGTCTTGGACGTCAATGACGTCACTAATGAAAAGGGATAATCGTGCCCACAATATTCACTGGGGGTGATGTATGAAGTCGAGCAACTTTGTCTCGAAGCGAATTGTTCTGTGTGTTTCACTTTGTATTACCGCGACGATGGCCGCTCTGATGGGATGCGGCGATGACGAGCCGACACGTTCGTCTATCCTGCCGCCTGAGGACTGGCCGGTCTATGTGACTCCTTCGCGAAACGTCGATACATTGCTGCGCTTTTGGCCGGTCGCCAACAGGGTCGACACCTTGGTTACCGCCGTTGCCGTCAGAGTTGCGCCCGGCATTTCTCCTGACGGTGAGCTGTTGTATCTGGGCTCCAGCGAGGAAGTCGCGGTCGTATCAACAGAAGATCCACAAACGGTCCTACACCGATTCGACTGCTACTGCACCGGCAACGGACCAAGAGTCTCACCGACCGGTACGCATATCGCCGTCGAGCAGTATTCCGAGCGTGTTGGTTGGGATGTCGTCCCCAACCACCTGCTCTTTCTTGATCCCTCTTTGACAGTCCTCTATCAAGGCAATGATGAGACGTTCTTCGGTGACGTGTCGTTTTCTGCTGATGGCTCTCTGGCCTACCACGTGGCCGATACCCTATTCGACAGTATCAGGGTGTATGACCTCAGTCAGACGCCCGTGATTGCACAATCGCACCCGGTAGACAGTGGCACGCCGTTTTACATCGAACATATCCCGGGTACTTCGCGGGTGCTGCTGAACCTGCACCAAAGCTCAGATAGATTCGTGGCTGCCGTCTATGACCTGGCTCTCGATTCAATCGTATTTCTGGACGAAAGATACCACACGTTCCCCTTTCGTATGGTAGCCAGTCATGACGGTACCCATGCCTACTACGGCATCCATCCATCGGCTTTCGTCGAGTATGATGTCGCAAACAACCGTATCTTGCGAGAAGTGAGTACCGAAAGCGCACTGCCGTGCGCACCACAGTCGTTCGTGGCGAGGTCGATTGCCATATCGCCCGACGATCGCTTGTTGTTCCTTCAGACAGATGTACTGAATACCGATGGCGGCATGCTCACCTACGACCTGGTGGCCAATCGGTTCATCAGCTTCCAGCGGTTGCCTTTTGGCAGGGGAAGGATAGTGGTACAGAGCGCTGTGGACTGAGTGCGGCGCTTCGAAGACTGAAGCGCAACTGTCTCATACCCCCTGCTTATATCGCTCGAACAGCCGGCCCCACTCCGTCTTCGAGTACTTCCGAATGATGCTCTTGCCGACTGTCGGGTACCAGAACCAGTCGTGATAGATATTGCTCGCCATCGGTGCCCATACTACCAGCGGCGAGTGCAATGCGACTTTCTCCAGAAAGCGCAACGGTCCCTTGCGAAGCAACTGATCTCCCCAGATCACGAATGATTTCTTCGTATGAAAATGAAAATTAATCTCCGATATATCCTCACCCAGAATCTCAATCTCTCGGATATCCGCCACCCCCAGCCCGCGCTCATGACACATCCGCATATACGGGATGCTCATCGGGTCAAACCCCATCAGCTTGGCCGCAACCGCATCGATCGCTACCTGGTCCGACGAGGCCAGAATCAGATTCTTGGAGTGCGGGATCATCGTCCGCGGCCCGGCACCATCACCGCACACCGTCCCGTCCATCACCGCCAGCATGTTCGGATGAAGCTGCTTTTGCATCAGCATCAAATCCACCAGCACCTCATGCATGTACTTGTGGGCGTAATGCCGCACTTCCTTGAGCAACCCCCCGAAACTGTTCTTTATCGCCCCGGTCGTCGTCGAATGGCCGTGAGTCTTCACCGTCGGAAGGTGGATAATCTGCTTCCCCACATACATCTTCGGGATCTCGATCCCCTCAGGGAAGATCTCGTTGAGCTTCAGCAACTCATCACCGAAGTCATACGTCACCCACTCCACCTCCGGCAGCGCCGTGAACCCCAAACCGTACTTCTCAAGTACCGGCATCCACAGATTGTTGCGCGCCCCCTTGTGCGGGTTCGTAACCACCGTCTTGTTCTCCAGCGGGAACAACTTGTCCGCCGCAAACCCGTCCTCGGTCAAAGTCTTCACCACACCTTCCACCTGCCAGGGCTGCGACGAGCAGGCGGGGAAGTACTTCGTCCAGGACAAATTCAGCTTGATCATCGTGTCCCGGGTCTTGTCGATAATCGATTGATAGTCAATCAGTTCCAGGAGTCTTCGGTAATCCCGGACAACATTCTCAGAATCCGTGCGTAATACAGCTACTTTAGAGTCGGCCATCGCAAACTGGCTCCCGTTGGGATTGTTAAACGGCGGGCAATATACCCCGTAAAGTGTAACAAGTCAATCGCCCATCGGTGCCCCGGAAACCGGATAAATCCGCTAAAATCCTTGCGTGAGGTGCCGATTAGTATTACGTTGAACAGCCTACAACGTGACTGAAAACGATTTCCCAAGCGTAGGTGGGTCGCGAGAAAGAAAGGACGTTTCGGCTTTCGATGCAGTGTCTTAACGACCGCCAGGCAGCCTATCTTGCAGTCTGCTAACGGTTTTTCTTGTTGACACTGCCTGTGCACGCGCATAGTTTTCAGCCCCAGTGTGGGAATACCCATTTGAGGCAGCTAACGATGCGGTTCTTTGGAAGAAAAAGGTAATGAATTCAGCCAATCTTCCGATCATTATAGGGACCGAGACAGCGTAGCACAAACCGAAACCAGGTGTCCAACTCGGTTATGGATTGTCAGGGAAGACGCTAACGACACAAGGAGGAAGACCCATTTGCTTTACTACGGACTGAGCAATTCTACCCCGCAGGGGACCTCAAAAAAAAACTTTTCATTGAGTTGAAAAACAGGTAGGTATTTGAACATAAGGACAAGAAAAAGGGAACTTTTAAACCCAATTGTTTTCAAGGAGATTTTCAGGATGAAGCGCAACACCAAATTCCTATTGGCGCTCCTCGTTTCAATGAGCGCATTGGTAGGACTGGGCATGCTGACGGGTTGTGGCGATGATACTACTACCATCGCCGGTAATCCGCCCGAATCCCAGGATTCCG
>CAZXRO010000308.1:0-3662 GCA_964642435.1 uncultured Ignavibacteriales bacterium | reverse complement strand
CCGGTCAGGTCAAAATCGACCTTGATCTGATTCTTGTACCCCGGATCGTCCGCCGTGAGGATCAACCGATACGGATTGCTCTGGGTACCATCATTGATTATCGAGGCCGTTAAACCGGCGCCGGCCTCATTAATGGCAGTTTTCAGACCAACCAGCGAGTTGTTCGAAGCGTCCACCGTTATCGTCCGCGCCGACTTGTCTCCAACCTGAATCGTGACCGTACCACTGCCCAGATCGGCCAGCGACTGATCATTGAACCCCTGGCTGGCTATCTGGTGGTTGCGGGCCAGCGACAACACCTGCAGGTCATACGAGCCCTTGCCAACCCGGCCCGTAGTCGAGGCGCTGAGAAAACCTTCCTGCGAAACCTCGGCAAAGGAGGTCTCGAAATTCGAGGCGCGCGTAAGCTTCGAAGCTGCCGACTCCAGAGCCACCATCTTGGCCTGAAGCGCTTTGAGCGTCGTCACCTCATTGGTCTTCTCTGCGATGCGATTCTCAATAAGAACTGCATCCTGGCGTTCAAACTTCATGATGGAATCGATAATCGCAGTTGTATCCAACTGCGAATTGATTCCATCTATGGCAAAGCTCGGCATTGTTTATCTACTCCTCTGTAGACATGGCGGACCTCAATGTCCGTGACACATCACCGTAGTAATAAAGGTCGGTCAGAGAGGCCTTCGCCTCCCTGACCAAACCTTGTTTCTCTATTAACCAAACAGCTGCAGAACGACCTGCGGGGTCTGGTTGGCCTGCGCCAACATGGCAGTACCCGCCTGAACCAGAATCTGGTTCTTCGTGAAGGTCGACATCTCCTCAGCCATATCGGTGTCACGAATCGCCGCCTCAGAAGCCGTCAGGTTCTGAGAGGCCACACGCAGGTTGCGAAGGGTCGATTCCAGCGTGTTCTTCTGGAAGCTACCAAGCGTACCACGCGTTGTGGATACCTCATTGATAGCGGCGTCGATGACCGTCTGGGCATCCTGGGCACCCTGGACCGAGGTCACGTCGATATCCGACAGCGAACGGTACATGTTGCCCGCAATACCCTTGCCAAGCATGGCGGCAGCCATACCGCGAAGCCCGATCTTGGCCGTCTGGCCAACGTTGGCACCAATCTGGAAGACCAGCGACTGGTCGACGTTGTTGATCTCCTCGGTACCACCCTCGGAGGTGAGACCGTAGTTCACCTTCATCGACTCAGTACGGTCGGCATTGAATACCACCGCATCCTGACCGCCGACCACCGTCTGTGACGGGCCGCCATCGAGACGGACGTCATAACGAGCCGCCTGGACATCCAGCAGCAGGTTACCAACATTGATACCGTTCAACCCCTTGGCCACGGTCATGCTGACCTGACCCATGGAATCATCGTCTTCATCCGCATTCTTCAGCGTGATCTCGTGCGTGGTACCATACATGACCTTGTCGATCGTGTTGCTGTACCCATCGAACGATACCAGTGCATCCGTACCGGTATTGGCAAGCGTGTCCTCACTCAAGTTCAAGGCCTTGATCAGGGACTTGTCCGTGCTGTCGATCTCACCGATCTTCAGCTCGTAGAACGAACCCTCGTCACGAGTGCTGAAGCGAATCTTCTCGTCGTCGTAGACCTCGGCGATAACATCATCAATAGTGTTGTCACCCTTGACCTCACCAAACTCAGCGTTTAACTCTTCAGTGATACGGGTTACCAGGTCATCGATGTTGTTGTAAACCGAGGCGTGGACTGTCAGAGTCTTCGTCGCACCGGCACTGTTAGTAGCCGTACGAGCGTAGATTTCCATCTCGTTGCCGGAGATACCACGATCGTTCGTCGAGGTGAAGTTGAAGAACGCCTCGGCAGCACCGGTCGAACCCTGGAAGCTGGAACCCTCCACGGCCACCGAATACTGGGCACCGGTCTTCGCCGACCAGACGTGGATCGATTCGGCCGCACCGCCCGTACCACTGAAGGAGACCTTGCCGGACAGGTACTCGTTGGAGTTGGCCGCAATCTGCAGCTTGGCAGCGATGTCGTCGGCCTCGTCACCTACCTCGAGATTGATCACGAGGTTCTGGGCGCCAACCGGAGACTCGCCGTTCTCCTGGTAGTTCACGACCACCGTATACGTACCGACATTATCGGCGGCAACAGCGACGTCCGCGATCGTACCGTTGGTCGTCACGTGTGCCTGCTCGGCAGTGGCGCCACCGGTGGTGGCCGCAATCGCCAGACCGTTACCCCAGGCGTCCTTGATACTGACTTTGCCCGAGGTCTTCTTGGCCACGTCCGAAGCCTGAACCACGTCGATATCGTGGATCTTCTCATCGAGGTTGTACGGATCACCATTGGTGCCGGCCAGAGACAGACCCAAAGAGGTCGTGTTCAAGGAAGCCGTGGACTCCTTGACCTTGGTCGCGGTGATGGAATGCTGACCGTCGGACATGTAAGATTCCTTGATCGTGACCTTCGAGGAGTTCGCCGTAGTGATCGTGGCCGAGTTGGACTTGGTACCATCGATCAGCTTCTTGGTGCCGAACTGAGTGTTGGCAGCAATACGATCGATGGTCTTGATGGCGTTGTCGATTTCAGCCTGGTCAGCAGCCAACTGGTCGGTGTCGTTGAAACCTTCGTTGGCAGCGTGAATGGCCAGCTCGCGCATCGAGACCAAGAGAGAGTTAATCTCCGTCAGGGCTCCCTCAGCCGTCTGAATCATGCTGATTGACCCTTCCGCGTTCTCGATCGCACGGTCCAGACCGGCAATCTGGGCACGGAACTGTTCCGAAATCACCAGACCCGCCGGGTCGTCAGAACCCTGGTTGATGCGAAAACCGGATGACAGCCGCTCCATCGAGGAGTGCAGCGCGCTCGTCGTATTGATTAAGTTACGATGCGCGTTGATGGCTGCCAGGTTGTGGTTAATGCGAAGTGACATTCCTAAATCCTCCTTGAGATATTATTGGGTATCCTTACCTTCGCGTTCGGTAATGGCGCCGTAGCACCAGTCGTCACTTCCCATGTTTCCGTCATCATAACCGGGCCGATACTCCATGCGACCCGCGCTCTCATTATTCTATTAGTACCTTTCCGGCACGCACACCGGGCGCGCCAACTAATCTCCTTATAACAGGTCTCTTGTAATCTAAATCGGCAAAACCGGCATTTGCTTAACTGAGAAATGCCCCTGCATGGCCGGAATTTTCGCGTGTGACACTGCCCCCCTTTTCGCCCCTCCTACAACTGCTCAACCGGCTCAAGTATCTGGCTCAACCGATCCAGAGCCGGCTTGAACTCAGGATCAATCTGCAAGACCCGTTTATAGCCCATCGTGGCCGAATCCGTATGTCCCATATGGAGATAGCACTCAGAGAGATTAAACATCGCCAAAGCATCCACCGGCCGTTTCGACAAATAAACCTCATATTTCGCCAGGGCTTGCGGAAAATCTCCAATTCTCAAGTACAAATCCCCCGCAACATGCACAATATCAAGGTCATCAGGCGATTTCTTCAGATAGTACTCCAGACTCTCGATCGCCTCCCGGTTCTGCCCCAGATGATACAACGCCAGCCCCAGATTCCGCCACGTGAGCGGCTTGGCATCAGGCAAACGGGTCGCCTCGCGATACAACTGGGCGGCAGTTTCCCACTCCCTGGCCTGATAATGGCAGTTGGCC
>CAZXRO010000307.1:0-3668 GCA_964642435.1 uncultured Ignavibacteriales bacterium | reverse complement strand
AACGGGTACGGCCGCAACGTGCTGGGCCGTCTGCTGATGCGGGTCCGGGGTCGCCTGGCCCACATCAAGAACGCCGAGGCATGGTCACGGCTGCACACGGCCGAAGAGGCCGTGCGCCGCGCGGATGTTGACGCCTGGGATATGGCACATCTGGCGGATTGTTACCTCAAGGTAGGTCTTTACGGTCGGGCGCAGGCGACGGCCCGTTTCGCGACCAAGAACTGGCCTGAGAGTGAGTTTGCCTGGCGCATGCTGGCCGAGGCCATGATCAAGCGATCGGAGTTCGAGGCTGCGATTCCGGTGCTCAAGACGCTGGTTCGGCTCGATCCGGAGGATACTGATTACCTTGACGCACTGGCGAATGTGTGCGCGATGGTCGATCGCGATGTGGCCTCCAGGGTGTACGCTCGCCGTTCGCGCCTGCTGAAGGAGGCCGAGGAGTCTGAAGACGACTCTTACTAATGGATCTCTGGAGGGGTGGAGGCAGACCCAGGGGGGACAGATGGCACTGCTGCCGGAGCCTGAAGGTTTCGGCGGCGGTTGCCGTCGCATTTTGTGTGTGGAGGCCTATTGTGAGGGGCGTGTTATTCCCAGGTCAGGTTTTCGAGGGCGATGCGGAGGTGTCCGGCGTTGCGGAAGCGTTTGCGGATGAGCGATTGTTTGCGGCCCATAACGATGCGTTTGAGCGCCGGGGGGGCCGTGCGGTAGCCATCGACACCGCCGATTATCTCGTGGAGGACGGCGATCATATCGTAGACGTCCTTCTGGATCTTATCGCGGGTGGGGCGGCCGAGGTCGAAGAAGTCGAGCAGGTGTATAACGAAGCCGAGGCCTTTGCGGCTGACCATGATGTTTTCGGCGTGGATATCGCCGTGATACTCGCCGAGGAAATGGATCTGTTCGACACCCTGGACGAGCGCATAGAACAAGTGGAGGGCCTGGAAGCAGGTCATTCGTTTGCGCTTCTGGCGATTCAGGTAATCGGAGAGCATTTCGCCCTCGACGAGGTCGGAGACGACGAATTCGCGTTCGCGGTCATCGATGCGAACGAGATCGCGGTGGTGGTACTGGGTGATAATGGGGCACGAGCGGAGTTTGTAGAGCTTGCGGGCGTACCGGGAGAGGTGGTTGGCGTGGATGCCATCCTGACGGTAGTAGATTTTGGCAGCGCGGAGAATTCGGGTACGCCGCTCGGCCACCTTGTAGACCTCTCCCTCCCAGCCGGCGCCGAGGAACTCGACGACGTGGTAGTTATGCCCGAGCACAGAACCGGGAATGAGCTTGAAGCGCGGTGGTGACATGTCTCTCCGTCTTACGTGAACAGTTTTGGTCTTGGTGCTATATGGTGCTCGGGGGCGCGGCAGTCAACAGAATCCTGAGTGTGTGTGCCCCAGTTCTTCTGACCGGCCCGGTAGTATGTTACCAGACCGGTCAGTGGTGTGCTTATCTCCGATGGCTGATGGCCGATCAGCGATGAGACAGGAGCCTCAGTTTGGCCAGGTAGAAGAGGACGGGAACGATGACGAGGGTGAGGACAGTGGATGAGAGCAGTCCGCCAACCATTGGGGCAGCAATGCGTTGCATGACTTCCGACCCGGCTCCGTGGCCCAGCAGGACGGGCAGCAGGGCGATGATGGTGGTGGCGACGGTCATGATCTTGGGGCGAACGCGTTCGACGGCTCCCTCGCTTACGGCAGATGCGAGTTGCTCACGGGTAGTCAGGCGGCCCTCCCGTTGGTACCGGGCGACGGCCTCCTCGAGGTAGACGAGCATGACGACACCGGTTTCGGCAGCGAGGCCGGCGAGGGCGATGAAGCCGACGTAGACGGCAATCGAGGAATTGAAGCCATACAGGTAGAACAGCCAGACGCCTCCGACCAGGGCAAATGGCAGCGAGAGCATAACAATGAGACAGTCGGTGAGGTTCTTGAAGTGAACATACAGAAGCATGAAGATGACGAAGATGGTCAGGGGGACGATGACGCGCAGTTTCTCGGCGACGTCCTGCATGTTCTGGTACTGCCCTGCCCAGACGAGCGAGTAGTTGGGCGGCAGGGTGACATCGGAGTCAACCTGCTCGCGGGCCATGTCGACAAAGGAGCCGACATCGATGCCCGTGATATCGACGAAGATCCAGGCAGTGGGGCGAGCGTTTTCGGTCTTGATCATGGCTGCACCCTTGGAGAAGCTCAGCTCGGCGACCTGGCCCAGGGGTATCTGGCCCTGGTGGGGGGTATTGATGAGGACATTGCGCAGGGCCTGGGGGTCATCGCGGAGCTCACGCGGGTAGCGGACGTTGATGGGATAGCGCTCGCGGCCCTCGATGTTCTGGGCCACATTCATGCCACCGATGGCGGAGGTGATAACTTTCTGGATGTCGCCGACGGTCAGTCCGTAGGCGGCGGCCTGGAAGCGGTCGATGTCGATATCGAGGTAGTTGCCTCCGGTGACGCGCTCGGCATAGACAGACCGGATGCCGGGGAGGTTCTCGACACTGGCTTCTACGCGTTGGGCGATGGCGCTGAGGCTGTCGAGATTGGGGCCCATGACCTTGATGCCGACGGGGGTTTTGATGCCGGTTTCGAGCATATCGATTCGGGTGCGGATGGGCATGGTCCAGGCATTGGTGAGGCCGGGAAACTGAATGGCAGCATCGAGCGAGTCGATTAGTTTCTCGGGCGTTATGCCGGAGCGCCACTGGTCTTGTGGTTTGAGCATGATAGTGGTTTCGAGCATGGTCAGGGGTGCCGGATCGGTGGCGGTTTCGGCGCGGCCGACCTTACCGAAGACGCGCTCGACCTCCGGGAAAGAAGCGATGATGCGGTCGGTCTGCTGTAGGAGTTCTTTTGCTTTCCCGATTGAGATTCCGGGGAGGGTGGTCGGCATGTAGAGCAGGTCGCCCTCATAGAGTGGCGGCATGAATTCGGAGCCGATTTGCAGGAGCGGCAATGCGGTCAGGGCCATGACAATGACAGCGGCAATGAGCACGATGGCTTTGTATCGCAGGACGAAGGCGATGACGGGGCGATAGAGACCGATAGCGACCCGCGAGACGGGGTTTTTTGACTCTGGTCTGATCCTACCTTTGAGAAAGAGCGCGATCAAGGCTGGTATGACGGTGACTGACAGCAGTGCCGAGGCAGCCATTGCGAAGGTCTTGGTGTAGGCCAAAGGACTGAAGAGTCGTCCTGACTGTCCCTGCAGAACGAGGACGGGCAGGAACGAGACGGTGATGATGAGAAGTGAGAAGAACAGTGCGGGGCCAACCTCGCGGGCAGCATCGAGCACGATCTGCAGGTGGGACTTCTCCCCCGCGTCGCGTTCCATGTGTTTGTGGGCGTTTTCGACCATGACGACGGAAGCATCGACCATGACACCGATGGCAATAGCGATTCCGCCCAGTGACATGATGTTGGCGTTGATACCGAGCAGATGCATGGTCAGAAGCGAGAGACCAACGCCAACCGGCAGGGTAATGACGGCGATGAGGGTTGATCGGACGTGAAGCAGAAAGATCAGCGTGATGAGCACGACGATCAGGATTTCCTTGATGAGGGTGTCGCGGAGGTTGGTGGTGGCTCGGTCGATGAGACCGGAGCGGTCGTAGACAGGGACGATCTGGACACCCTCGGGCAGGCCGGCCTGGAGTTCGGCCAGCTTGGTCTTGA